>JAJYCH010000073.1 GCA_021778575.1 Planctomycetota bacterium | reverse complement strand
CGATCTGGACCACTGGCCGACGCGGTCGCGCTGAGAGTGATCCACTCGATCGACTCGCGAGCAACCGTCGCGGTGGACGAGACGCGGGTGGTGAGGGCCGCTGCCTTCAAGGCCGAGGCGACCTTCGCCGCCAGTTCGTCGCGACTATAGCGAGCGGGCTCGAATTCGAGCCGGCAGGTGGCCGTTCCAAGCCGGATCTCCACCCGCTCCGCCAACCCCGGGCCGACCGCTGCCTCAACCAGCGCCAGGCAAAACAGTTCCGGTCCAGGTCGGAACAGGCGAGGATCTTGGATCTCCACGACCCCTTCCTCGGCCCAGAATTCAACTTTGGGTGAGATTTTCCGCAGTCCTGACAGGAAGCGCTTCGTCACGGACGAGGACGGATCAGGAACCATGTTGGTGTCGACTGGAAGCAATTGTTTTTGCGGTAATGGATCGAAAGTAATCAAACCGATCCGGCTCAAGATTTGGTTTCGGACCATTCCGACGCCCTTTCTCAACATGTCAGAGAGACTCTTACCTGGACTTGATCGACGATTCGACCGTTTCACCTTCAACTTGTCCGGATCTGACGATCATTCGGGCTTCGTGGTCGTGGGTTAAGCTGGCATCCATCTTTCGGGCCATCACACGCAAATCCGTTCCGTCGCCCGAAAAAAGATTCTTGAAATCGAGCGACGTCCTCTCCCAGACCCGAGAGCGGGAGAGAATGGGTTCGTTCCGTCGGGTGACCTGGCTTCGTCCCAACCGCACGATTGAACTGGTAGCTGCCACGATCCGAACCACGTCCTCGAAAGAACGAAGTATCCGGTGCTCCCGATAACAATCGCTGCTTGAGCGAGGACCAAACACACTTTTCGCGAGTTCTCGCACATCCGAAGGATGCGATCAGGGCCGGGGTGAAACTGATCCAGAGGAATATACTTTTAAAAAGTATGGCTTTGACCGTCCGCGAAGTCTCGGCGATTCCATGGTCCAGAGGGAATCAATCACCCGAGCCGTCGCGAGCGATCGGACGTCTTCTCGGGCGTCGTCACTGTGTTCGGAGCCGGTTGCCGTAGCGATAGTAAGGGATGGAACGCGTGAAATCCAGGCGACAGACCGGAGCCGAAACTGAGCAACTGGATTTATTGCAAGTCGCTATTGGATTTGGCTTTATTTTCATGGAAAGCAAGAAAAACAACAGGCTCATCTCGCTTCAAAGGGGTGAGGGCATTCTTTCTTCGTGGGGCGAACTCATGGTGAACAGGTCCCTTCTTTCCAAGGTCCAGGCCACGAGCTTGACGACCGGAATCCCGGAGAATCTCAGCGTCGGTCGGCGCTGGAAGTTCAGGCGCAACCTGGTGATCTACGTTGCCAGCCAGAACGGAGTTTCTCAACGACTCCTGGCCGACGTTTTCGATCTCCCTCATTCGCGGATCGCCGCGATTATCAAAGAATTTCGAACCAAATACACGGGATGACGCTGGCCACGCCGCAAAGTCGCGAATCCGCGAACGTCGGTCGAGGCCCGTTCGCGCCCGCTCTGAAGGAAAAAATGCCCAAAAAGGTGAAACCACCCCCCGAGGCGACACCCGAGATCGATCTCCGGAACGTCCGCCCGAAAACATCCAAACAACTCCGGCGCTGGATCAGCGACTATACCGGTATCAAGATCCCCGACCAGGCGGTCTGCTCGGATCACCAATCCCCCTGGGAGTGTTTCGAGGCGATCCATCTCAAGCGTCCCTCGATCGCGTTGATTCTTGGTTCGAGAGGCTGCGGGAAGTCGTTTCTCTCGGCTCTCGACACGCATCTGACCAGTCGATCCGACCCCGATCACAGTACGCGGATTCTTGGTGGCAGCAAGGCGCAGTCGGTTCAGATTTACCACGCGCTGCGTGAGATCACCCAGCGTCATGAAGGGAAGAAGGGGGGCGACTCGGACTCCATTGCTCGAATGAAGAAGGATGGTGCCACTTATGTGAATGGCTCGGAGGTTGAGATCCTCGCCGCTTCGCCGACCAGCGTCCGCGGGCCGCACGTTCCCAGTTTGAAGCTTGACGAAGTCGACGAGATGGATACCGATATCCGCGAGTCGGCCATGGGGATGTGTCTGGGACGCAAGGCCGACCCGAAGAAGAAGCGAGCGAAGGTCGATGCCTCGGTCATCATGACCTCGACGTGCCACCGGGTTCATGGCCCGATGTCGAAGTTGATCGAGCAGGCCGAGGCGGGTTCGTTTCCGCTTTACACCATGTGCGTTTTCGAGGTTCTCGAAAAGTGTCCGGAGGAGCGTTCCGGACCGGGTCCGGGGCCGACTTATTCCAGATGTCCCGAGTGCCCGATCAGTCGTTACTGTCTGGACGTCGCTGATGGTGTTCAGCCCAAGGCGAAACGGTCGAATGGTCATTATCCGATCGATTCGCTGATTCAGAAGTACAAGACGACCAGCGTCCGGGTCTTCGAGGCGGATTATCTCTGCAAGCTCTCGTCGAGCGAGGCCGCCTGGTTCCCTGATTTCACGGTCGAGGCGCATGTCTCGGAGACGGCTGAGTTCATCCACGGACTCGACGTTCATCTCGCCGTCGATACCGGAGTTTTCACCGGCGCCGTGTTTTTCCAGGTCGTTCCGGCCGACGCGAATCCTGGCTCCGGCGATTCGATTCATGTTTTCGCCGACTATCTCTCGGAAGGGAAATCCGCCGAGGCGAATGCCCGAGCCTTGCGCGACATTGCCACCCTGCGCTGTCGGGGAGAGCGGCTCAAGGCGACTACCGACCCGGCGGGCAACTCACGGAACGCGGTCGGTCCGACCGTCCTGGCGGAATATGCTCGGGCCGGCCTGATCCTCAATCCCTGGCCACTGAGCAAGGTGGCCGATGGTCTTGCCTTGCTCGATTCGTTCGTCACGCCGAGCGTCGGCTCGCCCCAGCTTCAGATTCATCCGCGCTGCGCGCCATTGATCCAGGCGATGCAGTGTTATCGCCGGGCCAAGCGGGCTGGTCAGTGGCTCGATCGTCCCGATGATCCGCAGCACCCGTACGAAGACCTCGTCGATGCGCTCCGAGGGGGTCTGAAGGCCCATTATCCCGTCGGCCGCGTGCCGAAATCGAATCTCCATCGCGTCCCAGCCAACAAGGTTTTTTGATGCCACCGGCCCCCGAATCCGTCGATTTGATCCAGAGACGCCATCCCGAGTGGCGCGAACATCAACTCCGCTGGCGCTGGCTGCTCGACTCGCTCGAAGGCGGCGAACGCTATCGCCAGGCCGTCTATGGTTACGATATCCGGGGTTTGCCGATCCGGAATCTGATTCGTCACAAACGCGAGTATCCCGATCCTCGGGACGTGGCGGGTAGCTTTTGCGATCCGTTCCTGCCGGGTCCGTTTCCCGATTCCGTGAGGAGCGATCCGGCGGCTTTGGCCACTGACGACGATTACGAACTCCGACGAGCCCGGACGCCGGTACCGACCTTTGTGGCCGAGGCGATCGACACGCATCTTTCGCGGATCTATGCCCGCGAAGTTAAACGAGTTGGCCCGGATCGATTGATGAAGTGGTGGTCTGACGTTGATGGATGCGGAACGACCATCGACCAGTGGATGGCCGAGACCGTCGCTCCACTCCTGCTGACCCTGGGCCAGATCGACCTGGTCTTCGACCATATCGAGGCACCTGAAGGCGAAGAGATCCAGACCCGAGCCGATGTCGAGCGGCTGGGGCTGGATCGTTGTTTCGTTGCGTATATCTTGCCGGAAAATATGCTCTGGTGGCGACTTGACCCTACCGGCCACCGGTATCAGGAATGTCTGGTTCGCGAATGTCACGAATCGGTCGAACGGTCGAAGGAATATTTTCGGTTCTGGACCGAGTTCGATTCCACGCTGTTCGATCCTGCGGGAAATGTGATTTCGATCACACCCCACGCATACGGACGGGTGCCGATCATCCGGGTCTTCGACCGCCGAAAACCGCGCTGCAAGAATATCGGTCAGCCGAGGTATGAAGGAGTCGCCGAGCGTCAGCGCGAGTATTATAACCGCGATTCCGAGCTGATCTTGTCGGATACGACTCAGGCTCACCCGCTCTTGCAGGGTCCCGAGGATTTCGTCCAGGCCGACGGCACGATTCCCATCGGTCCGAGCTGGCTCCTGCCCAAAAAGAAGAATACGCAAGGCGGAACGACGACCTATGAAGGATTCGACATCGTCGATTTTCCCAAAGACGGAGCCGAGTCGATTCGCAAGAACAAGGCCGACCTCCGCGATGACGTCGACCGCGATTCGGCGCTGGTTCGACCGACGGGTCGCGTGGGCGTCGCTCAGTCGGGTCTTTCGAAGGCATTCGATCACGCCGACGGCAACAACCGGCTGGCCAAGATCGCCAAGATTCTGGCGCGGGCGGAGGAACGAATCGCGGAGCTGGCCCTGATTGTTCTCGACGATGGCTCGACCGAAACCGAGCCGATCCTGATCCTCTATCCGACCGAGTTCGACCTGTTCACGGCAAGCGACATGGCTTCGGCGACGGCGAGTTTTCAACAACTCGTCGCCGGAGCTGGCGCGCTGCCGATCGTCGAGGGATTGATGCTCGCCAAACTGATGAGGCTCTGTCTGCCTGGCCTGGGCGACGGGCAGTACGCGGAATGCGACGATGAACTGAACGACTATCTCGCCGATCAGAATCAAAAGCTCGGGACCGGCGAGCCGTCCGCCGATTGACCGGATCGCTCGATTCCCCGGGATTCCCCGAAAGTGAGCGGTCTTGATTGATGTAAATGGTATTTGGTGAATGGTTTGCAAGGAAATTTCTGTTTCGTTTCAGAGAGATGATCCCACCCAGGATAGACGGGTCGCGAACGGAGTGAGTGTTGGCTACGTTCTCGGGCGGCTCCGTCCAGGGCCCTGGAGTCGAAATGCTTTACTCGCTCTTCACGACTTTCGCTGTGGGTCTCGCGGTGTTTGTCTTTTTGCTGACGATCGTGATTCCTCTGGTTCTCGGCTACTTCGATCGCCGCGAGCTTCCCTGACTTTGAGTGTTACCATGCGACTGTGCCGAATTCTCCGGTCTGCCGTCGATTCTGAATCGGGCGGGGGCCTGCTGGCTAACGAACAGGTGATGATCTCTCGGTCCGAACTTGATGAACTTCGATTGCACGCTGCGGAGGGGGTCGCGTCGAAGCTTGATCCGTCCGAGAAGTGGTTCAGCCCATCGGAATTCGCGGCTGCGATCAAGACACGAGAAGTGGCTCATGCTCGGGAGCTGGAGGCCCGTGAGAAGAAGTTGGCCGAGCTGGAGCAAGCCTACAAATCGGCGCTTCTCGACCGGGAACTGGCGACGGCCCTGGTCGGGAAGCCGCTGGTTCCCGGTGCCGCGCCGCAACTGATCAAGCTCTGGCGCGACGATTTCGAGGTCGTCGACGATGATGGCGAGATCCGGATTCTGGCCAGGGATGGTCGGGGCGTCGATCAGGCGGTGGGCGAGCGCTTGAGCGGCGCGGATTTCGCGCACTTCTGTCTTCCTTCGTCTCGAGGGGGGACCGGATCGAAGGGCCAGAATCGATCGGCTGAACCCGGACCGAGGCCGGCCGGCCCGAAAAATCTGGGCGAGGCCGTACTGATTCACTGGCGAGAGGCTGCCTCGCGACCTCAAGCAACGCTCACTCCGGCCGGGTGGGGCCGACGTCGTTGATCCACCGTTTTCGGATGTCTCTTCTTCCACTTTTGATCGTGCTCCTCCCGACGGACCGCCACGTCGCGGTGTCGCCTCGATCTTGATTTTTCGCGGAGTTTGCCTCTATGTCGAGCAGCTATCTGCAAGGGATCCAACAAGCGTTTGATAACCAGGCCGAGATCGTCAACGACATTTATGTCGTCACGTCGAACTGGTTCGTCAACCGCTGCCCCATTGTCACGCGGACGCCACGGGTCCCGGTGGGATCGACGACCTTCTCGATCGTCAGCCGTCGGTTTCGACCGAGAACCGCGACTCTCGGCGCGGCGGTCGCCGCGTCGGACACACAGATCACTCTGGTCGACGCCAGCCCGCTGATGAACGGCGACGTTCTCCAGCTTGCTTCGGGTGAACGGGTCGAGATTATCGCCGACCCCAACATCGTGGCCAACACGATCTCGGTCCGTCGGGCCGCCGAAGCGACGACGGCCGGCACGGGAGCCCCGAACGACACGATTCTGCTGATCTCGAACAGCCGGACCGGTGCCGAGATCAACCAGAACGGCATCGCGCTCCGGCCGGTCGGGATCACTCAGTTTTGCCAGACCTGGCAACATCCGGTCCAGGTTGGCGGGTCGCTCCAGTCGTCGTCGAGCTACCAGACTTCGCCCGGCGTCCGGACCCCGTTCGAGCAGACGAAGATGGACTCGCTCCAGAACCTGATGGACGACATGGAGTCTTCGACTTACTACGGTCGTGGAGAGGACCCCTCGATCGCCTCCCGGCCGAAGCAGAAGGGATTGAAGACCCTCTTGTCGGTCAACAACACGACGAGCCCGACCAACGCCAGCGCCTACAAGGCGACCGACTTTATTCGTGACACGATGGAGCAATGCCGAGCCGGCGGTGGCGATCCCGACGTCTTGCTGCTCTCAACCAACTTCATGCTCGGCCTGGCGACCTGGGGTCAGGCTCTGATGCGAGTGAACGCTGGCGCCAACGTCTTCGGTACGCCGATCGACGTCTTTGAGGCTCCGTTCCTCGGCGGGATCACGATCATCGAGGCTCCCTTACTCCAGCCGTTCACTGCGGTGGCTCTGACCTCTTCGGAGGTTCGGATGCGGATGAAGCGGAACGAGTTCTGGAACCCTCGGGGAGTCCGGGGAGATTCCTTTGAAGGCGACTGGATGGCCGAAGGGGCGATCGAGATCGAGAACCCTTCGCATCATGCCTGGGTCGAAGGGATCACCGCGTTCTCGGCGAACTGATCGGTTGTTGTCTGCTCTTTCAACCCCTCGGTGACCCACCGGGGGGCTCTTCTACCCGATGGCGAGGCGACTGAATTGTCCGCTTACGTTTTTCCGGGATTTCCTGGCTTTCTCGAATCGGCCGCGATCGAGCTGGGACTTCCCCGTTCGTCCGGACCTGCTCGACGGATCACCCCTTTGACCGACCTGGCCAACCTTTGCGCCCAGGCGTCCCATGGCGATCGGTCTCACGTGGAGGGGATCCTCGCGAAAGCGATCGAGTTCCGCGATCAGATCGCCGTTGCGCTTCGTGCGGCGGATCTGATGCTTGCCGACGTCGAAGCCGGTCAGCGTGTTACCCGTCTCGCGAGTCTGATCGCGCCCGAGCCGATACCTCCCTCGTCGCAAGGAATGCGCTCGGGGCACAAAGGCGTCAGAAACGAGCGAATTCCATCATGACTGTTTATGCGACCGACGAGGATATCGCGCTCCGGGCATCGACTGACTTCGTGGTCCTCTGTCCAAGAGACCAGTTGCTCGGCTCGGGTGTGGATGGCGTCTTCGCCCCGTCCGATCTTTGGACTCTCACGTCGGCTTCGGTCGACTTCGCCGCGTTTGGTTTGCTTCCCGGTCAGATCGTCAGGCTCACGAAGCCAACCGCCGTCTTCTCTTCGAATGGCGAGCTTTTCACTATTCAATCCGTTGCTCCCGGGGCAGCCACGTTGCGCCGAAAGGGGGAGCTTTCCGGTGTCGGTCAGCCGCCTTCTCCCTCGGGTGGATTGAGCAGCGTCGAGTTCACGATCCGAACCCTGGGTCCGCAAATCCAGCTCGCCTGTGATGACATCAATTATCGGTTTGGCATTGATGACGCGATCGCCGGCCGCCGGAGCCTCGACCTTTACGATCCCGGTCAGCTCCGTGAAGCGGTCGTCCTGACGGTTCTTTACAAACAATACCTCGACCAAGGGCGACAGTTCTCGGGTGCCTCCTCGGCCCCCGACGATCTTTACTCGGCAAAAAGTCGGATTGCCAAGGCCGAGCTGGACGAGGTTCTTGACCGGCTTACGCTCCGGTGGAACGAGGCCGACGTGGCCTCCCGTTCGATCGCGACGACCCGATTCAGTACCCGGATGTCTCGATGAAATGTCGATAGTATATAATGTTTATGCGAATGATGGTCAAGGCGGTCTGGTGAATTATTCCGCGCCGATCGCGACGACCTCCAACCTCTCCTGGACCGTCGGCCCGCTTGCGTTTCCCAGCGATAACCGATTTGGCGTCCGAGCCTTCGACACTGTTCTGGGGATCGAGGAGGCGAACACCGATGCACTGGTCCGGATCATTCTGGACGCGTCGGGCAACGATATCACGAACCAGCCCAACGCCATTGTCGGACTCTCGGCGACGGCGCTCGCTGGTGGGGCATGCTGGGTGACCTGGGGTTATGATCCCGCGGGCCAGGGCGGACCACCCTCGACATTCGACGTCGGTCTGACGGCGGGTACGACTCCCTCATCCGGGTCTCCGGCGGCGACCGTTGTCTATCAGCCGAGTGTTTCTGGTTATGGATGTACTCTGTCGGGACTGGCGAGCAATACGGAGTATACGATCGCGGTCCAGGCCATCGGAGTCACGAACCTGCTTGCTGGTCCCCTCGTGGCGATCGGGCTCGATTACCGAGTGGCACTGCTCGGAAACGTCGACTCACTTGTGGGTTTACCTATCCCTTGATCGTCGTCAGGCTTGGCTGGCGTTTCCTGTTCCTGCCGGATATTTCGATCATGGCCGGTTTCTTGACTGAGCAATTGAACAACAAGGTTCTTGACTGCTTTTTTGGCGGCGTGCCGATTGACCCACCGCCGACTCTTTACGTCGGCCTCTCGCTCACGAGGGCGTATCGCGGGGGTTACCTCACGGAGCCGTCGGCAGGGTCATACGCCAGGGTGACGCTGCGCAACGATCGGGCAAGCTTCTCGGACGCCGTCTCGGGGACGAAAACCAATGCGTTGGCGATCACGTTTCCGTCACCTTCGGCGACCTGGGGAACGATCTTGAGCGTGTTCATCGCTGATGAGGCGGCAGGCGGAAATGTTCTTGCGATGGCGGATCTTCCCGATCCCCGGACAATCCGAGGCGGCGACCGAGCACCGACGATCGCCGTCAATGCCCTATTCTTTTCCCACACTTGAGGTCCAGAAATGGCCTTGCGGATTCGATTCCAGTATCCGACCGGTTCGCAACTCGGTTGTTCAATCGAGCGGCTGAGCGACGGGTCGTTCTACGACTTCACGACCACAACGTTTGTCGCCTCGCCGACGACGCTGATCAATAGTCTGCCCGAAGATACGGGGAACTTCGCGGGTCGGTTCAAGCTGACGTTGACCCCAACCCCCACGGCTCAATTCAGTGACGGTGATTACGTCGTCACGATTCACAATATGGCCCAGTCCAACATGGTCGTGGCCGAGTTGGCGGCCACGATGCACGCGGGCGACGACGCCACGGTCATCCCGCAACCGCTGACAAGCGTTGTCGATCCCTGGTCGGTCGCGCTGCCCAGTAGTTACGCCGCCGGAACAGCCGGATCCCTCCTGGGTCAAAACCTTGATGCGCAAGTCTCCACTCGGTCGACGTTTGCCGGCGGCGCGGTGGCTTCGGTGACGGCTCCGGTGATTGTGGGGACCAATAACGATAAGGCTGGCTACGCCTTGGTTTCTTCGGGACTTGACGCCATCCAGATCGAGGGTGGCGTCAATGCGAGACAGGCATTGTCGCCGATTCTGGCGGCCTGCGCCGGTGTCATTGCCGGAGCCGGTACCGGTGTGGTCGTCATCAAGGGAGGGAATTCGTCCGCGACCCGGATCACCGCCACGACCGACAACTCGGGCAACCGCTCGTCCGTGACGTTGACACTGCCCACCTGAGCGGAGCCAGATCATGGCTACCATGTCCGTCTCGTCTTTTTATCCGCCCACGTATTTCCCGACGTCGTTTTTCTATCTTGCCGTCACTACCGCGACGAGCACGACCCCGACCGCGTTGACTCCCTACAACGCGCCATCGTATTTTCCGTCGTCGTACTTTTATGGGAATGGGATCTCGTCCACGCCGACGCCGACGCCGATCGCGAACGTGGGTGATCTGCCCGGTCGCGATCAAGAAGCCTATACGGTTCTGATGACGTTGATCCAAGGTCTCGGTTGTTTCGAGGAAGTGATCCTTGGCTCGGCAATCCAGCGCGATCAGGTCGGAGCTGGTTGTTATCCACTGGCCGTCGTGACGCCCAGGGGCTGGGAAGAATCGGATGACTATGATCCGACCTTGATTGTCCGTCGAGTCAACTTCGGTATCACGATCGTGGTTCAGAGTCGTGATGGGGAGACGCGGTTTGAACAGCTTGATCGACTTGCGTCATCAATTCTTGGTGTCGTCGATTTCGTCGGCCTGGGAAGTCTGAGCATTCCACCTCTGACCAGAATCCGTGCGGGTCGATTCGAATTCCTTTCGCATTATCCCGAGCAATCGATCGAACTCGAGGGCGAGTTCTGCACTCTCATCGATCCTTTGAATTTCGTTCCCGTCACAAACTAACCAAGGAGCAGAAATGTCGGCCACCAATAGATTCATGAACTGGTCGGGGGTGACTTTTACACCGTTGAATGGCTCTGCCACGACGATCACTGGAGTGACGTCGGTTACCGTCGATAGCGGGGGGAGTGTCGCTCGCTTCGCCGGCGATGGCGATCGGTTCGTCACGACGATGGTGAATGACTTTAACGATCCGATCATCACCGTCCACGCAGCCGACCTCGCCTCACTGAGAGCGAATCCCGTTGGCACGGTCGGGACGTTCACGGCCACCCATAATGACGCCAAGAATGGAGTCGGCTCGGGAGCGGTCACCTACACGGTGGCCAATGCCGTGATCGCGGCCTGCCAGGTTCATGGTGCCCATCGACAGTTCGGCCAGGGCAGCCTGACCATCGGGACTTTCTCCAGTGATGGCGTGACCAATCCCATCTCGACGAGCGTCGCCACTTGATCCGGGAGTTCGCATGTCCGATTTCATCCCTGATGCCGTGATGTCCCCACTGAGCTACGCGGGAAGCGGCGACGCTGCCGCTCGACTGGCGAAGCTCCAGTCCGAATTCTCTGCTGTTCTCCAGGTTCCTCGTGTCTTCGTCAGGAATCAGGGGATCTCTCATTTTCTGTCGGGCAGCCCGACGGATACTTTACTTTTCCCTCAGTCCGACCCTCGATCCGGTCGTTCACGTTATCAGTGGTCCGACCGTGGCGACGGGATCTCCTATGGGCGTTACCTGGACGATGCATGACTTGACCGAGCACCGGAGACGAAGACCGGGAGCCCGAGGAAGTTTCGTCCGGCTTGCCGACGGTCAACTCTGGCTTCTGGCCGAGGCAAGATTTCGGCCCCGGCGCGACGCTTTGA
>JAJYCH010000072.1:8193-11378 GCA_021778575.1 Planctomycetota bacterium | reverse complement strand
CGGCGACCCGGCGACGATTCCGGGAATCGGGCCGGATCATAAGGTCGTCATGTATGTGGGGAGTATCGTCCATCCGAACCAGGGTGTTCCGCTCCTGATCGAGTCGCTGCCGAAGGTATTCGCCGAGGTACCCGAAGCCCGCTGCGTCCTGGTCGGTGGACCGGCCGAGGCGGGACGGGACTATCAGCGCCAGCTCGGGCCTCATGGTGATCGCTTGATCGTCCTGACCGGGCAGCCCCCCGACCAGGTCGTCGCCCTGACGCGCCGGGCGGATGTTCTGGTTCACTCGCGGTTGGCCTGTCGCGAGAACTTCTCGGTCCAGAGCAAGATCGCGGTCTACCTGGCGGCGGGACGGCCGATCGTCGCGACCGACTTCGCCGACTATGCCCAGATTCTCGGCCCGACCGGTGCGGGACGGCTCGTGAAGGTCGATCCCGGCTCGATCGCCGACGGGATCATCGACGTTCTGACCCATCCCGAACTGGCCGCCCGACTTGCCGCCGCCACCCGACCCGTTGCCGAGGAACTGTTCGGCATGGAACGGAACATTGACCGATACCTCGAAGTCTACCGCCAGGCCCAGGCCGCCGGGCCTCGCTGACGATCGAGGGAATCGATCAACAGGCTCGCGCTCGTTGCTGTGAATCCCACGGTTCTGATTGACGAAAAATCCGATATGTCGTAAGAAATCGGACTTCAACCCGGAAAAATCGTCCGGATTCCGTGAGCGGTAACGAACCCTGGAGCGTATTGAACTCCGAGGGGCACGGGAGCCCTGACGATCAGCCGGGTCCAGAGTCGTGGTGTTGGGGGTGAGTTCTCCTTTTTCCTGTCGAAGGGAGCAACGGTGATGAAGACGATCATGAAGGTTGCGGCGGTCCTGGCGGTTCTGGCGGCGTTCACCGCGCCGAAGTCGGCGGAAGCCCAGGTCAGCGTCGGGATCGCGACGCCGGGGTTCTCGCTCGGGGTCGGCCCGGGCGTTGGCTATGTTGGCGGCGGTTACTTTCCGGGTTACCCGGTGGTGGGAGCGCCGATCTATGCACCCCGGCCGGTTTATGTGGCCCCGCCGGTCTATGGGGGCTTCGTCGGTGGAATCTATGGTCGCCCTGTTTACGGCCGACCCTATTACGGTCCTCCGGTCTACCGTGGCGGCTACTATCCGGCCCCTCGGGGTTATTATCGCCGTTGAACCGGACGGCCCCGGATCATCGACTCACCCTCTCACCCGAGCCGTCGCCTTCCCTCAGTCCAGGGAGGTGGCGGCTCGTCGGATTTCGAAGATTCACAAGTTCCAACTCAGGGCTTACGACCGGCCCGTCGCGCTCAAGTGTGGTGGCCCGGCGAATCGTCGACGCTCGATGGCGAACCACGCCACGACCATCAGACCGAACGTCGCGCCGACCACCCAGCCCGATCGGTCGTTGGGCGGAAGAACGCCGATCGCGATCAAGCATGAGCATCCGACGGTGCTCACAACCGCCAGCGGACGGAACCATCGGCCGAGGTGGAACGGCCCCATCCTCGTCCAGCTTCGCCGGTAGGCAACGGCTCCGAGCGCGGTCGGCAGGACGTAGGAGACGTACAGGAAGATGATGCAGACCGCCGTGATGGTCTCATAAAACCGTGTGCCCAGGGTGAACAGCCAGGCCACGACGGCGACCAGCCAGATCGACCACGACGGTGTCCGGAGCCTCGGGCTGACCCGGCGAAACAGCCTTGAGAACGGCAAGCCCCCATCGCGGGCGAAGGCAAAGCCCATCCGCGAGGCCGACGTGACCGCCCCCAGACCGCAACCGTACATCGCCAGGGCGATCCCCAGCTCCAGACCGATCGCGACCGGTCGCGGTAAGGTCGCTTCGAGCGCCGCCGGGAACGCCCGGCTCCCTTGACGGGCCACCTCGGCAAGGTCGGGGACGGACACCACCACCGCGCAGAGCATGACCCAACCGGCGATCGCCGAGACCAGGACGCTCCGGAGAATCCCCCGAGGGACCGCCCGCGACGCCCCGACCGTTTCCTCCGACGCATGGGCCGACGCATCAAAACCAGTCAGCGTGTAGGCGGGCAGAAACAGCCCCAGAGCGAACAGGCCGGGCAGGTTCTCGGACCTGGCCCAGACGTTCCCGCCCGCCTCACCCGAGAAGTTGGTAAAGGTGATCAGCCGACCGAGGTCGAGCCCCCGGGCAAAGCCCAGCAGCGCCAGCGTCAAGGCCAGCGAGACGACCAGGATCAGGTAGCCGCTGAGGTCGGTCAGCCGCGAGGTGAGCCGGATTCCTCGGTGATTGAGCAGCGCCTGAGATCCCGTGATCAAGCCCACGGCAATCCCCTGCTCCAGTGGGCCGTTGGGGACCGAGAACCCCAGGAGCGGGACGATCGAGCCCAGCAGGAAGACCCAGGCCCCGACGTTGATGGCCGCAACTGCCGTGATCAACCCCACCAGGTTGAGCCAGGCAGTTGCCCAGCCCCAGCCTCGCCCGCCAAGGATCGACGCCCAGTGATAGAGGCCGCCCGAGGTGGGAAAGCTCGACGCCAGTTGAGCCATCGTCGCCGCCACTGCCAGCGTGAACAGGCTGACCAGCGGCCACCCCAGCGCGATCGATGCTCCCCCCGCGCCACAGAGAGCCAGGTGGAACGACGTGACTCCGCCCGCCAGGATGCAGATGATCGAGAACGACAGGGCAAAGTTCGAGAACCCGCCGAGCCCTCGCTTCAATTCCTGTTCATAGCCCATCGCGTGGAGCGTCTGGAGGTCGTCCTCGACCACGGCCTCGGTTCGTGGCTCGTCAATCACCCCGACCATCCTCCGGCAAAGCCGTTGCCCCTTCCTTGATCGCCACCCCGCTCTGTTTCCGGGCCATCATCTGCCCGGCGAGGTCCAGGATTCGCCCGGCGGCTTCTTCGACGGATGTCCCTCGGGCGTGGATGTTCGAGATCAGGTTCCGATGCGCGTCGGTCTGCCCCTGACGCGGGCGATAGGCCAGATAGGCCGAGAGACTCTCCGATGTCGCCAGGCCGGGACGCTCGCCGATCAGAAGGACGACGACGGCCGGATCAAGAAGTTCGCCGATGTCGTTGAGTATGCCAACCCGGCAATAGCGGATCGCGAACGGTCGGCCGATCGACCAGCCCCGGGCCGCCTCGGCCGCCGGATCCAGGACGCCGCTGAACAACGCGGCGGCGAGGCA
>JAJYCH010000072.1:0-8183 GCA_021778575.1 Planctomycetota bacterium | reverse complement strand
ATCGACCAGCCCCGGGCCTTTGCGTCCGCTTCGAGCATCGGCAAGAGCCGAGGGACTTGCGCGGCCACGGCAGCGGGTGAGAGTCCGTCGCCGATGACGATCTGGAGGTCTACGCCTGGCGGACAGAGCGAGCGGATATCCTCGGTGGAGTCCGGCTTGAGCAGACGGCCGAGGTCGGGCCTGAGAAGATATTCCGCCTTACTGCTCGCTTGCGATCGGGCCAGAAAGATCTTCCAGCGGAGCAGGAAATCCCGGCCCAAGTCCTTCTCCAGGTCCATCTCCGAGCGGACGGCATCCATCGCGTCGGCGTGGTCTGCGCGGAGTTCGAGCTGGGTTCCGGTCCGATAAGAACTTCCCGATCGACCGACCAGCAACCGGGCGGGAGTCCGGGCTCGAACCAGGTCGATCAGGTCTGGCAAGGGGTCGTCCATGGTTCAGCGGTCCCTGTAGGGTCCGCTGTGCGGACCGGTCATGCGTCCAAACCAATCTCATATCGATTCGCGAATCAAACCATGGTCCGCGGAGCGGACCCTACAGCAGCAGCGGCCCGATCGCCTGGACCAGCTCGCGACGGGCCGGGCCGTCGACCGAGGGCAACCCTCGACCCTGGATCATCCCCCGGCGTTCGAGCCACTCCTGGAATTCGGGAGCGGCCGACCGGCCGAACAGGGTCTTGACCCCGGCGATATCGTGATAGCTTACCGATTGGTGGTTGAGCATCACATCCCCCGCGCAGGGGACGCCGATGACGAAGTTACAGCCGGCGGCGGTGAGCAGGATCAGCAGGTTATCGGCCGAGTTCTGGTCGGCGTCGGCGTGGTTGGTGTAGCAGACGTCGCACCCCATCGGCAGGCCGAGGAGCTTGCCCATGAAGTGATCTTCGAGCCCCGCCCGGGTGATCTGGCGCTCGTCGGCCAGGTATTCGGGACCGATGAACCCGACCACGCTGTTGACGATGAACGGGTCGAACGCTCGGGCCACGCCGTAGGCTCGGGCTTCGAGGGTCAACTGGTCAACGCCGTGATGGGCTCCGGCCGAGAGAGCACTCCCCTGCCCTGTCTCGAAGTACATGCACTGGTCGCCCACCCAGGCGACGTCGCGGCCTCGGTGATGTTCGAGAACCCGTTCCCGCCCTTCGGCCAGCAGCGCCAGGCTGGTCCCGAAGCTGGCGTTGGCCGCCTCGGTCCCGGCGATCGACTGGAACAGCAGATCGATCGGCGCTCCTTGATCCAGAGCGGCCAACTGCGTGCTGATATGAGCCAGGCAACAGGCTTGAGTCGGGATCGCGAACGTGTCGATCAGCCGGCCCAGCGCCCGGAGGATCGCCCCGGTGACCGCGACCGATTCGGCCGCCGGATTGACGCCGATCACGGCGTCGCCGCAGCCGAACAGCAGGCCGTCGAGCGCCGAGAGCAGGATACCGCCGAGGTCGTCGCTGGGATGGTTGGGCTGGACCCGTGAGCCCAGAACGCCCGCGCCCCCCATCGTGTTCCGGCAGCGGGTGACGGTCCGGACCTTCGACCCGACGATTGCCAGGTCCTTGTTGCTCATCAGCTTGGCGACCCCGGCGGCGATCTCGGGAGTGATCGCCCGGTGGAGCGACCGGAGCCGGACCTCGCCGACCGAGTCGTCGAGCAGGACCTCGCGGAACTCACCCAGGGTCAAGCCGGCGATCTCTCGGAACGCCGATCGGTCATGGGTGGCGAGGATCAGCCGCGAGACGTCGTCGATGGCGGGGTCGATCAACGGATCGGCAACAACCTCGGCGAGAGTCAGGTCGGCCAGGACTCGCTTGGCGGCCACTCGCTCCCGTTCCGACCGCGCGGCGATCCCGGCCAGGCGGTCGCCGGACTTCTCCTCGTTGGCCTTGGCGAAGACCTCGGCGAGGCTGTCGAAGGTAAACCGCTCGGTCTTGACGGTCGTGGCGAGGGTCAAGGCGGGACGCCTCTCGGGGATGGCTCGGATTCCGGTCCTCGATTATGTCCGAACCCGGGCCGTCACGCCACGAAAAAGCCTGTGGACTTCTCGGGGCGGATTTCCGACAATTGGGGCTTACCGGGACATTCGATCCCGTCTCGCGGAGAGCACGCCGGCCGGCCGGCTCGCTTCCCCCAGGGAGCTTCGACAACCGTGGCGGGTATTGATCCGAAGTATTACTATCTGACCCTCGGGCTGCTGATCCTCTGCACCCTGGTCGGCCTGTTCGTGGCCTACAAGCTCCAGCGCGACGTCCAGGATTCCGACGCGCCGCCTACCGAGAAGGAGGTTCTCGGCCCGCTCGAACGCGCCTACTATTCGGGCCTGATGACCGAGGAGGAATTCAAGCGCATCCGGGGTTCCATGGCCAAGCAGAACCACGTCTACGACGAGTCACTCGACGGGCCGGCGGCGGGAGCCAAGGGGCGGAAGATCGCCAAGCCGCCGCTCACCCTGGCCGAGGCCACGCGACCATCGGCCCCCACCGAACCGGAGACCGGCGGAGAAGCCGACGTCGAGACCGAAGCCGATCCCCAGGCTTGACCGGCCCGGTCGGATCAGTCGGCCCGGCGGGTCCGCCCGGGATCACGCGCCGGGCTGATCCCGATCTTGCTGGACCGGATGAAGGCGACGAACTCGGCGATCTCGGCAATCTGGCCCATGTCGGCCTCGATCTGGTCGAGGGCCCCGGTCTGAGTCCGCCCTTCCTTGTAGAGAATCCGGAAGGCGTCGCGGAGCGCTCCGATCGCCTCGGCCGAAATCCCCGCGCGACGGAGCCCGACCAGATTCAGGCCCGAGACGCAGTTGTACCCCTGCTGGATCACGAACGGCGGGATGTCCTTCGTGACCGACCCCAACCCGCCGAGCATCGCCAGACGGCCGACACGGACCCGCTGCTGGACCGCGCTGTGGCCCGACAGGATACAGCCGTCGAACAGCTCGACATGCCCGCCCAGAAGCGCCCCGTTGACCAGCGTGCAGTCATTGCCGACCTGCCCGTCGTGGCCGAGGTGAGATCCGATCATGAACGTGTTTCGATGACCGATCCGCGTCTCGCCCCCACCGGCCACGGTCCCTCGGTGCACAGTGACATGCTCGCGAAAGACGTTGCCGTCGCCGATCCTCAGGGTCGTCGCCTCGCCCCGATACCCCTTGTGCTGCGGGCTCTTGCCCAGCACGGCACCGTGTCCGACGAAGTTGTCGCGGCCCATCTCCATCGGCCCGCAGAGGCAGGCGTGCGCCTCGATCACCGTGCCGGCACCGAGCCGGACCGGCCCTTCGATGATCGCGTAAGGACCAACCTGGACGTCAAATGCCAGGTCAGCGTCGGCAGAGATAACGGCGGTCGGGTGAACCAACTCCGAAGTGAGTGTCAACATCGCCCCGTTCCTCCTTGTCGGCGGTAATGGCGGACTTCCTGTCCACCAAGAACGTAGAATCGGTTGCGAGCGTGTCAAATCTTGAAGTGAATAGATAAATCCTGTCAGATCCAATTGTTTAAATGTAGATAGTGGAACTGGTCCGGGCGCTCTCGACCTCGGCGTGGCACAGCCGCAACGCCTGCATCGCCAGCTCGCCCGAGAGGGTGGGACACGGAACACCCGAGGCCACGGCCTCGACCGCCGCGCCCAGTTCGGCCACGAACGCGTCGACCGGGTCGCCCGAGCCCGGCAGGTCGGGACGGTCCACCGTCCCGTCCGGCAGGATCACCGACAACGGAGTCGCCAGATGCCCCTGACCGCCCAGATTCGCAAACTCGAACGACAGCGTCGCGCCATCGAGAGAGAACTCGAAACCGTGCGCGAACGGCCGCCCCTTCTGGCTCAAGGCTCCCGAAACCGCCGAGATTGCCAACCCTTGATCATCGTAAAGGTACTGGGTCGTCAGGTGGACGACCGTCCCGTTTTCGACCACTCCGCGCGAGTGGACCGCCTTCGGCACGCCGCAGACCAGGCCGATGAAATGAGTATCGTGGATATGCAGATCGATCGCCGGACCGCCGGACCGATCCGCGGCGCTGATCCCACTCGACCAGTCAGGACGGGCGATGACCCGGGTCAGGTGGGCGGCCCGGAGTGCTCCGTATCGGCCTGATTGAACAGCCTCGCGAGCAAACGCGAACTCGGGGAAGAACGGCAAGACATGCCCCACCATCAACAACTTGCCGTTTGCCGCCGCCGCGTCGACCATCGCCCGGGCATCGGCGGCCGAAAGCGCGATCGGCTTCTCGACCAGCACATGCTTGCCGGCTTCGAGCGCCCGGATCGTCTGCGCCGCATGCTGGTCGTTCGGGACGCAAAGGTCGACCAGATCGATGGTTGGGTCGGCCAGAAGGTCTGCGAGATCGGCGTAAGTCGCGACGCCGGAGAGGTCCATCTGAGCCCCTGGCGGGCCGAAATTCCCCTGAATTCCGGTCCAGTCCCCTGCCAGCTTCTTCGGGTCCCGGCTACAGATCGCCCCAACCTGACCACCGCCCAGCCGGGAGGCAGCCAGGAAATGGATCATGCCCATGAAACCAATGCCGACGATGCCGATCCGAACCATCTCGGCTAAATCCTTAATCTCAATTGAGTTGGGGGGAATTGGATCAGCCCGGATTTCGCCGAGAAGAGGCCACTTCTCGACCGCGAGCGGCCGAAGTTCGCTCTCATGGGATCGCCTCGCCAGGAAGGTCGACGGACCCCGATACGGTCAAGATTCTGCCTCGATTTCGGATTTCCGGCAAGATCGAAATCGACCCCCTTGGATTCTTCGCTCACACTCGCCCGACCTTCGTATTTCCGAAGATTGACTTTTGTTCATGGCCGAGAATCCGGTCGAGTCCGGCGTTTTCGATTGGACCCGACCAACCGGCCGATCGATTCGCCTCGGACCTTCCGACCATTCCAGTTCGCCCCGTATTCGACGGGCGCGATTCTCTACCGACGACGCGGAAACCCGACCGAGCCGAGAAACGTATTTCCTGAATCTTCCGAGAGTTAGAGGATTCCCGCAAAAAAGTAACATGGTGATCATGACAACTTATTTTAGCACAGATGGTGGCGAGTTTTTCAAGGCAGGAACAGGTAACGGCTCGTGGCTTATTTGCCTGCCCGCGGCGATTCGAGTCCGAGGAACACAGGAAAAATCACCCTGATCGTTAAAATCCATAAAATCAGAAGAATCGTCAAAATGAGCTTTCTCTCTCTGTGCTGACTTTGGTAAACTCATTGTCTCGTTTTCTTGACACGGAGAGTTACCAAATGAAGTCGCTTTACTTGATCCTTGCGGTATTCCTTGGCATTTCGACGGCTTTGATCGACGAGCGGCGGCTGGAGGCTCGCGAGCAAGTGACCAATTGTCTGGCCAACATGAACTCGATTACGATCGCCAGTCAGGATTATTCGACCGTCGGCGGCCAGCTTTACTATACTGTTGACTGGTCGGCTGAGTTTAATTGCACACTGGGTATGGATTCGTTTTGCTCGATCTGCTGGACCACCACGGTCTACAATGCGCCTTCGAGCAACGGGCTCTGGTCGCAGTCCCAGACCTTGACGACTCAATCGGACACCGGGTACTGCGGTGCGGACTATCGTCAGTCGGTTGTCTCCACCTACGGTTCGCTCGCGCCGAACACCTACTACAGGATGTCGATCATGGCCGCTCCATGCGTGATCACCATCGTGAACGGACAGCCAACGGCCGTTTGCGATGGTAATATTGACGACTATACAGTGGCCTCGCCTATCTATTTTAACGGAATTATCCCCGCGCCCGGTGGTGGGTCGTGAGAGTCGAGTGGTCTCTCGCGAATTGATTATGGAATCGCTGGTCGGAAGCGAACACTTCCTGGAGGAGAAATCGAGTGAAGACCTTACGCAAAGTGATCTATTTCGGAGTTGTCTGCCTGATGACCTGGGCGGTCACGAAGTCGCTGGTCGCCCAGCAAAAGAAGCAAACGCCATTGCCGGCCGCCCGGTTGGTGGCCCAGGAGCCCAAAATTGAGTCGAAGGCCAAGCCGCTGATGCTCAGGGCAAAGGCCGGGGAATTGCCGCAGCCCAAGCCGCTCGGAACTTCGGGAAGCAGCACCGAAGCACACCTCCGGAGCCAGAGTATCACGGTCGAGGAAGGTATCGCGCGGGTCAAGGCTCATATTTCGCTCTATGATCAACGCAAGGGGATGTCGTACATCTGGCGGCTCCGCGTGGTCGATCGCCAGGCGACCCCGCTTGCCGGACAGGTTTACGACCAGCAAATCTTCAAGGTCGACGCAGCCAGCCACCAGAAGGAAGTCGACTTCGAGGACACCGTGGCCGTGCCCCCCGGAGCCCGGCGAATCGAGCTGGTCCTCTACGAAAAGGCCGACAAAAACACGCTCTGGTTCCTCAACAATGACGACGACGCCCGCGCCTACCAGATGATCCGCGTCGTCAAGCTCCTCACCGATTGAGGAACGCCTGCCGTCAATCCGGTCGAACCAAATCCCCGGTCTCATCCGCCGGGGATTTTCGCGCGTACCGAGATTAATCTCGTCGGAATGACAATCGCGTATCAGCCTTTTCGCGGTCGCGTCCCTGTTCCGGAGTCGATCAGGAGCTTCTCGATGGATTCGACTGTCTCCTGGCCGCGTCGGATCGGTCGGATGATCCGGAAGGTTGTTCTTTTCGCGGTCGTCCTCTGCGTCGTGGGCTATGTGGTCTTATCGATCGTCATCGCGCACATCCTGACCCGGCCGAACAACCGACCAAACGGTTTCGACCCGAAGCAGATCAGCCCGGCGATCACCCGGTGGTCGACGACGACGGCCGATGGCCTGACGATCCGAGGATGGTATGCTCCGACGCCGGCCAGTCGTCGACTGATCGTGCTGGTCCATGGTCTGGGCGGAAGTCTTGACGAGATGTCCGAGATCGGTCGCGACCTTCATGCCCGGGGGTTCGGCGTTCTGGTCTTCGACCTCCGAGGGCACGGCCAGAGCGACCCTTCACGGCTCTATCTCGGTTCGCGCGAGCGTGGCGATGTCCGCGCTGTCCTGGAATGGGCCACGAAACAGGGGTTCACGCCCGATCGGATCGGCTGGCTCGGCCACTCGATGGGCGGGGCGACGCTGATCATGGAAGGCGAGCGAAATCCGCAGATCCAGGCGCTGGTGATTGATAGCGCGTACGGCAATCTCCCCAAGCTGCTCGACCGCCAGTTGAGCGATTCGAGTGGACTTCCCCGCTGGTTCAATCCCGGAATCTTGCTGGCGGCCCGGCTGTTTTTTGGGGTCAGGACCGATAACCTGATGCCGGTCCAGTCGATCCGGAACTGGGGCGATCGGCCGCTTTTTCTGATCCACGGCGAACGCGACTCGATCGTGCCGATCGGCCAGGCCCACGAGATCATCGCCACCGCCGGACCGAAATGCGAGACGATGATCCTGCCCGACGTCGAGCATGTGGGAGCCTATCACGCCGACCCCCAACGTTATATCGACGCGGTCGGCGGCTTCTTCGATCGGAACCTGGCCCGCTAGCGAGAATCTCGGCGAAAATATCCTCCGCGAAATTGGCGGGTACTGCCTGTTTCGAGAGGCAGTCGGGTCGAGTAAGATCGAGGCTCTCTCGATCAACCCACCGACTCGCCACACCGGAGCGACTCTCATGAACAAGGGTCTGGTTCGAACCTGGTTCAGTTTCACGGTCCTGCTGGCTACCGTTCCCGGCCTGGCCCGGGCCGACGTCAAACCTCATGTGCTGTTTACCGATGGCGCAGTCCTGCAACGCGGGATCGCGGTCCCGGTCTGGGGAACCGCAGACGATGACGAGAAGGTGGTCGTCAAATTCCAGGATCAAGAAGTGAGCACGACCGCCAAGGGGGGCAAGTGGATGGTCAAGCTCGCCGAGCTGAAGGCCGGTGGCCCGTTCACGCTGACGATCGAAGGAAAGAACAAGGTCGAGGTGGTCGACGTCCTGGTCGGCGAGGTCTGGGTCTGCTCGGGTCAGTCGAACATGGAGTGGACCCTGGGAAAGGCCGCCGAGTTCAAGGCGGTCGAAGGGTCGACGACCGACCCGATGCTCCGGCTTTACACGGTGCCCAAGGTCGTCTCCGACGAGCCTCTGGAAACAATCCAGCGCAAGGAATCGCCCGGACAGCGGGCCTGGCTGAGCGCTGATCCGGAGTCGGGCGGCGCGGGCCTGAGCTTTCAGGTGGTGGACACCACCGCCGGATTGTCGGGCCTG
>JAJYCH010000071.1 GCA_021778575.1 Planctomycetota bacterium | reverse complement strand
TTCCGATCTACGCCGTTCTCGGTCTCTTACCGGGCGGCGGCGACTTTCTCTGTGGACTGGTTCAGACCGGTCTGGTCCTGACGGCTCTCAACCATTACCGCGTGCCCAAGGTCGTGGCCGCCCGGATGGCCGCGAACGTCCTGATCGATCTCGCCGTGGGAACAATCCCGTTCGTGGGCGACGTATTCGACGCCGGATTCAAGGCCAACACGCGTAACTTGAAGCTTCTGGGCGAGGTCCGTAAACTGCAAAGCGAAGGACACCCGGTCCCGGCCGCCCCCTCGGCCTGGTATCTGATCGGGATTGGCGTGATCCTGGTCTCGGCGCTCCTCCTGATGTTCATGGGCCTGGTCGCGCTCGCGGCGATCGTCTGGAAAGCCTTTTCGCGTTAGGATTTCCGAGTTTGGATCGCCGGATCAGTCAATTCTCGACGACGGGCGACGAATCCATGTATAGTGGAGACGCTCCTGGTTCTCACGTCGGTCCTGAAAATTTCGACCGGTTTGACGGAAAGGGCGGGAAGCCATGCGACGCGACCTTTCTCGATGGCGAGCCCTGGCGAATGCTGGGTTCGTTTTGCTGATCCTGGTGATCGCCGGATATGGCTTCGTTCAGGTCTCCAGCCGGAAGTGGGCCTGGCAGCCGACGTTTCGGGTTCAGGCGGGTTTTTCGTCGGTCGCCGGTGTCGAGGTGGGAGCGAAGGTCCGCGTCCAGGGAATCGCCGCGGGCGTCGTCGAGTCGATTGAGCCGCCACGAATTCCCGGCGGTCCCGTGATCCTCTGGTTCCGGATCGATGAGCGACTTCATCCGCTGGTCCGGACCGACGCCACGGCGCGGATTGTTCCGCAAAGTCTGGTGGGAGCCAAGGTTGTCGAGATTGTTCCCGGTAAGCCCGACGCGCCGGTCGTCGCCGATCGCGGTTCCATCACGGTCGAGTCCCCCATCGAACTGGCCGACTTGATGAAACAAGCGGCGACCTCCCTGAAACGGGTCGACGCCGTGGCCGAGGCGGCCGAGAAAGGTCTCGGCGAGATCAACGCGATCGCCGGCTCGATCCGTGAAGGGAAGGGGAGTCTGGGTAAATTCGTCCGGGACGACGAAGCCTACCAGCGGATCGTCTCGCTCAGCGTCCATGGTTCAAAGGCGATCGACGACCTCGATCAGAACCTCGCTGCGCTCAAGCGAACCTGGCCACTTTCCCGATACTTCGATGACAAAGGGTTTTACGACCGCGAACGGGTTCTCTTCAAGCCTGGTTCGGAGCGTGATAGCCGCGTTCTGGCCGCCGACGACTTGTTCGAGCCGGGGCGGTCCGTCCTCACCGCACCGGGTCGAAAGCAACTCGACGACGTGGGATCGTGGTTCGCCCGGACGAAGCGCCCGAAGTCGGAGGTCGTGATTGCCGCGTTTACCGATGATGCGCGTGATACCGAACTTGCCCAGATTCTCACGCAGGAGCAGGCCGACGCCGTCCGGAAGTATCTGGTCGCCAAGCATGGGATCGAGTCGACCGGCTGGTTCTCGTCGCGTAAAGTGGCTTCGATTGGGTTCGGCAGTCAGGTTCCTCGGGGGTCTGGGAATCCGACGGATTCGCCTCCCAGGCGTGTCGAGGTGATCCTGTTCACTCCCCAGGCTTGAGCCCGGAACGGTTCCTTCGGTAAAAAGGGAGCCAGGTTTCGGCCTCTTCAAGAATCCGAGACGGATGGGTGTCGAGGGGCGCTCGACGGAGTGCATCTGGGGGCAATTTCGTGGCCTCGTTGTTCATTATCAAGGGTGCCGATCAAGGCAAGCGGTTCGAGCTGAAGGCCAGGCAGGTCGGCTTGGGGCGTGACAACACGAACTCGATCCGACTGCATGACACCGAGGTCTCGCGCCGACATGCCGAGGTTCGCCAGGCCGACGACGCGTTCCAGGTCGTCGATCTGAGTTCGGCCAACGGCACTTTTTTGAACGACCAGCCGATCGAACAGGCGTTGCTGCGCTCGGGAGACCAGATCAGGGTCGGCCAGACGATTCTGCTCTTTCAGGATTCAGTGACCGAGGCCGGAAAGGAGCTGACCGCCCGCGTCGACATGCTCGGTCGGGCCAGTCCGGACGACCGATCGGCGATCCTCCGGAGTATCCCCGTCGGAGAAGGCTCGCGGATTCTCCAGTCTCCCGGCAATGTCGGCGACTGGCTGAAAGACCGGCTCATGAACCTTTCGGTGATGTACAAGGCAACCCAGGCCATCAGCCACGTCGTCGATATCGACACCCTTCTGCCGCAGATTCTCCAGCTTGTCTTCGAGTCGATCGGAGCCGACCGGGGGGCGATCCTCCTGAAAGGCCCCGACGGAGAACTGGAGCCGAAAGCGGTCCGCTGGCGAGGCTCGGCCGGCGAGGACGAGCGGATGTCGATCTCGCGGACGATCATCGACCATGTTCTGGGCAAGGGGGAAGGGGTGATCACCACCGACGCCCCGGCCGACGCCCGATTTGGTCCGGCCCATTCGATCGTCAACCTGGGGATTCGCGAGGCCGTCTGCGTCCCGGTCCAGGGGCGTCATACGACCCTGGGCGAGCTCTACGCCGATGTTCGGGCCGTGCCCGAGATTGGAATCTCGTTCGCCAGCTTGAAAGACGGAGCCAAGCACCGCTTGACCAAGGATCATCTGATGTTGATGGTCGCCATTGGCCACCAGGCTGGGCTGGCGATCGAGAACACCACGCTCTACGAGGCGAAGATCCAGGCCGAGCGGCTCGCGGCGGTCGGTCAGACGATCGCGACGCTGTCGCACCATATCAAGAACATCCTGCAAGGAATTCGGGGCGGCAGCTACCTGATCGACATGGGCCTGAACGACAAGGACGACGCGATCGTCCGTCGGGGCTGGGGGATCGTCGAGAAAAACCAGGCCAAGATTTACAACCTCGTCATGGACATGCTCTCGTTCTCAAAAGACCGAGAGCCCGCGCTCGAGTCGGCCGACCTGAACGAGACGGTCCATGACGTGATCGAGCTGATGCAGTCGCGAGCCGCCGAGCTGGGAGTCACCCTGGTCTGGAATCCCGGCCCGGAGATCCCCGCCGTTCAGATTGATCCGGACGGAATCCAGCGCGCCATTCTCAACATCGTGACCAACGCGATCGATGCCTCCGAGGACATCGAACGCGGGACCGTGACCGTCGCGACCACCTGGGACGAAGAAACCCAGATCGCTCGGGTGATCGTGATCGACAACGGGACGGGCATCCCTCCCGGTGAAGTCGCCAAGATCTTCGAGGTGTTCGAGTCGACCAAAGGCTCGCGAGGGACAGGGCTAGGGTTGCCGGTCTCGCAAAAGATCATCCGGGAGCACGGCGGGACGATCCAGATCGCGTCCGAGGTCGGCAAGGGTTCGACCTTCACCGTCGAACTCCCGATGCGCAAGTTTGATCCGATGAAAGACTCGTCCCCGAGCATGCCGACCCAGGGTTGAGCCGCGAGACGATTCTTGAATTCGACCTGTCCACGAATGATTTGGGCTTGAACTTCCAGGAGATCGTGGTCAAGTTGGCGACATGGATTCAGGAGGCTCCTCGAGCACGGAGGTTGTTGTGCAGCGACTTCGAATCCCGATCGTCGGGCTGGTTGCGATCGTCGCCGTGATCGCCCTGGATCTCGCCGTACTTCGTGCGCTCTTCCGTGGCCCGGATTCGATGTCGTCGAACTATGGCTATCTCGTCCCGATCGACAGCACCCACGCGCTTCCCTTCGCGACCCTGGCTCTCGGCGTCTTGCCGATGTCCAGTATTCTCGTGATCGCGGCGATTCTCCAACTGATCCGGATTTCTCGGACGAACACCATTTCCCGGTTCTGGATTGGTTTTGAAGTCTTCGGTTGGCTGGCGATCCTTCTTTTCATGTCCTTGAGCGCACTTTCTCCGGCGGCGGTTCAAAGGTTCTTGCTGATCACCGCATCGCCATTCCAGCCGGTCTTCGACGCGATTATCGCGAGACAGCCGCCCGAATGGGTTTTTGACGGGATCGAATTGACGCACGCCGTGGTCTTCTTTCTCTTGCCGGAACTGCTTCTCGCCCTGGTCGGAGGCTGGAGGGTCGGAAAGCTTCCATTTTCGACGGTCAGTCCGGAAGCCCGAACCGCGTCTTGCGACCTTCTTGAAGAAACGACCAAGGCTCTCATTGACCCAATATCCCCGATTTGCCTAAGATAAAGAGTCAAATTGAGTTGAGATCGCTGGATTCGGACCGTTGACTCGCGATGGCGATCACGTATTACAAGCGGTTCCGGATGGAGATCGATCTGGACGGCTCGTTGCCTCCTCCCGATCTCGCCGCGCCGTTCTGGTGGGTGGCCTGGGACGAGTCGCTCGTCGAACATCATGCCGAGGTCAAGTTTCGTTGCTTTCGCGACGAGATTGACTCGCACGTTTTCCCCTGTCTGGGTGAGCGCAACGGTTGCCAGCGACTGATGCGCGAGATCCGCCGGAAACCGGGTTTTCTGGCCGTGTCGACCTGGTTGATCGCCAGCCCCGACGGTTACTGCGGGACCGTCCAGGGAGTGATGGACCGCGGCCCGATCGGCGCGATCCAGAATCTGGGCGTGGTCCCCGAATTTCGGGGGATGGGGCTCGGCCAGGCGCTGGTCCGGCAGGCCCTTGAAGGTTTTTACCAGGCCGGTCTGCGACGGGCCTATCTCGAAGTGACCGCCGAGAACTCGGCAGCCGTCCAGCTCTATCGTTCGGTCGGCTTTCGAAGGTCGAAGACGCTTTACAAGGCGGTGGATGGTTGACGTTCTGATCAACCTTTTCCTTCGTTTACTGACTCGCCATCGGGCTCTCGCTGGTTCATAATCGGTGTCATGGAAGAACCTTCATCAAGTCGTGTGATCGAGTCCGGCTCGCTTCGACATTTCTGGAGTGTGGGGCGGATCGGCTGGGCTCTGGGCCTGGTTGCGTTCCTGGCCGTCGCGTTCACGATCGCCGACCCGGGGATCACGATCGACGAACCGCTCGACGTCCGGCCGGGCCGAACTTACCTGACCACGCTCCGGGCGAAAGGGATCAGCAAGTTCCTCGACCGCGCGACCGTCGATTTCGTCTTTCGGGATAATGCCGAGCACCCTCCGCTCGGGCGCTGGCTGCTTGGAATTGCCTCGATCCTGGGTGAGCCGTTCGAGCAAGCGATTCACGGAACTCCCGACCCGGTTCGCTTTTACATCGTGTCGGGTCGGATGGCTCCGGCCCTGGTCTTCGGGGCAATGGTTGGTCTGGTGGCGATCACGGCGGGCCGCCGCCATGGCCGTTCCGCCGGTCTTGTCGCCGGGCTGAGCCTGGCGATCATGCCTCGGGTCTTTGCTCACGCGCATCTCGCGGCGCTCGATACGTTCATCGCTTATTTCTGGACGCTCGGGCTGCTGATGAGCGTCCGCGCGATCGACAGTCGCCGGCCGATCCTGGCTCTTGGGTTCGCTGGATTCTTGCTCGGCCTTGCCCTTCTGACCAAGATTCACGCCTGGTTCTTGCCGCCGATCGTCCTGGTCTGGGCTCTCGTTCGCTTGCCGGCGACGAAGGCGATCATCGCCTGGTCGGGCTGGCTCATCGTCGGGCTCCTGACGTTTGTCGCCGGCTGGCCCTGGCTCTGGTACGACTCGATCAACCGGTTTCGTGCCTATCTGGGCACGGGCGTTGAACGGATCTCGATCCAGGTTCTTTACTTCGGGCAAGTCTTCGCCGACCGTGAGGTTCCCTGGCATTACCCCTGGTTCTATTTCCTGGCCACCGTCCCCGTCGGGCTCCTGCTGCTCGGAGCCTGGGGACTGTTGGGCGGCGGACGTGAACGCAGGAACGATCCGTTTTCGATCTTCCTGGCGGGAATCATCGGTTTTTTTCTGATCCTGTTCAGCACCCGGATTCCCGTTTATGACGGCGAACGGCTGTTCCTGCTCGTGTTTCCGTTGATGGCGATTCTGATAGGCAAAGGATTTGCCGACCTCTGGCGACGCGCGGGTAGACTGGCGAGAATCGGGCTGGTCGCACTCTTGCTTGGCCAGGCTCACGGCGTGATCCTGGTTCATCCCTACGGACTGAGCTATTACAACCTCCTGGTCGGCGGCTTGCCTGGAGCTGAGAAACTGGGCCTGGAGCTGACCTACTGGGGCGATGCCGTGAACGCTCCCATCCTGGACGAACTGGCCCGGCAGGCCCAGATGGGCGAGACTGCGGCGCTTGCTCCCACGCTGGCTCCCGAGCAAGGGAAGGTGGTCACGACCCGCCGCCTGATCGCGATTCCGCTGATCCTGGGCGACCAGGACCAGGCCGCGCGGTCGGACTGGCTGATCGTCTCGCGCCGGTCGGCCTACTGGACGCCCGAAGTCCGCGATCGACTGGCGAATGACCCCGTCGAAGCGTCGGTCGAGCGTCAAGGAGTCTGGCTGGCGAAACTGATCAGGCGACGAAAATCGAGATTCCCCTAGCCGAGGAACGAACGATCTCTATAATACTTTCAGAACGAATTGAAATCCGGGACAACCGTGATGGGTGAACTCACGCACTTCGACGCTGATGGAGCTTCGCGGATGGTCGACGTCTCCGCGAAGGAGACGACTCTCCGGACCGCTCAGGCGAGCGGACTGGTCCGACTGGCTCCCAGCACGCTCGATTTGATTCGTGACGGTGGTCTGGCCAAGGGGGATGTCTTCGCCGTGGCTCGGTTGGCCGGGATCATGGCGGCGAAACGGACGGGTGATCTGATCCCACTCTGTCATCCGCTGGGAATCGATGGGGTGACAGTCGATTTCGCGACGGTCGACGCCTCGACGATCCGGATCGAGTCGGTCGTCACCGTCCGAGGTCGAACGGGTGTGGAGATGGAGGCGCTCACGGCGGTGACCGTGGCTGCCTTGACAATTTATGATATGTGCAAAGCGGTCGACCGAGCGATCGAGATCGACTGCGTCCGACTCGAAGCCAAGTCGGGTGGGCGAAGCGGCGATTTTCGCCGGGCCAAGGTTGCCGCGGTCTGATCGGGATTCTCTGGTTTGAGCATGAAGGGGGCGAGATGTCGACCGTCACACAGCGGAAATCCGAGGAAATCGGCCGGAAGCTCTCTGCCCTCTACGCGCCGATTGCCTCGGAACTGGCGGAGGCTGAAGGCATCTTTGCCGCTGAGCTCGAGAGCCAGTTTCCGTTTGTCCAGCAACTGGTCGATCACTCGGCCGACTTCCGGGGCAAGCGTCTCCGTCCGGCGCTGGTGTTGCTGACGGCCAGGGCTTCGGGGCAGATCAAGCCCGACCACGCGGTCCTGGCGGCCGTGGTCGAGATGATCCACACGGCCACGCTGGTCCATGACGATATCCTCGACGAATCCCTCGTTCGGCGCCACGTGGCAACGGTAAACGCCGAGTGGGGGAACGAAGCCGCCGTGCTAATGGGTGATTACCTGTTCACCCACGCGTTTCATCTCGCCGCGTCACTCGAAACCACGCTCGCCTGCCGCTGGATCGGTCACGCGACGAACCTGGTTTGCGAAGGGGAGATGCAGCAGGTTGGCAACCGGGGAAACTTCGACCTCGATGAGGAAGCCTATTTCGCGATCATCCAGGGGAAGACCGCTGAGCTTACCGCCGTATGCTGCCGGTTGGGAGCCCATTACGCGGGTGCTCCCGAGGCCACGGTCCGGGCGCTCGACGACTATGGTCGAAACCTCGGGAGCGCCTTCCAGATCGCCGACGATGTGCTCGACCTCTGGGGTGAAGAGCGCGCGACCGGTAAAAGTCTCGGGACTGATCTTGAGAAACAAAAGCTGACCCTGCCGTTGATCCGGCTCCTGAATACCTCATCACCGAAGGATGCCCAGTCGATCCGCCGACTCCTGGCCGACGCCACGCCGCAGGATCGAGTGAAAGTTCGTGAACTACTCGATCACTCGGAAGCGCCCCAGTACGCCTGGGCACAGGCCGAACGCTACGCGTCGATGGCAGCCTCGGCGCTTGACGTCTTGCCCGATTCGCCGTGCAAGGCGGTCCTGCGGACGTTGACGCAGTATGTCGTCCGCCGCTCGCATTGATCACCGCATTTGAGCAGCGGAGAAGCTCTCTGCTAGATCCGAGCCGGCACGTGTTGCCACGATCCGCGAGGCGCGAAGCCCGGAAACAGTTCCGGGTGGAGAATCTCGGCAAGGATTCGGAGGCTGGACTCCAGCCGGGGGCCAGGCCTGGAGAAGTAGGCTGAACCATCGGTGACGTAGACACGCCCGTTCCGGACGGCCCGAAGGTCTTGCCAGTCGCGACGCGTCGCCAGTTCGTCGAGATCCGCCAGCGTCCGGTCGATCGAAAAGCCGCAGGCCGCGATCACGATGACCTCGGGGTCAGCCTCGGCGACCTCGGCCCAGGTCAACCGTCTTGAGCGTTGGTCAGGCTTGCCGATCACCTCCTGTCCCATGGCGCAGGCGACCAGTTCCGGGTTCCAGTGCCCCGAGGAGAACGGTGGGTTGAGCCATTCGAGGATCAAGGTGTCAATACGTTTCGTGTTTTTCAGGTGATTGACCAGAAAATCAATCGTCGCCGCGAATTTTTCGATCAGTGCCTCGGCCTCGGTTGTCGCGTCGAGCAGTTCGCCGACTCTCTGGAACATGGCGAAGACGCCCTTGAGGTCAGTGGGGTTCACGCTCTCGACGGTGGGCTGGCCCGGTAGTTTGGCCGCCGTTCGCCGGACCGTTGCTTCGTTCACCGCGCAGACGTCGCATTGTTCCTGGGTCAGGATCAGGTCGGGCCGGAGTTCGTCGAGCAGCAGTTCGTCCAGTTCATAGAGACTCCCGCCTTGTTCGGCAACCATCGTATCGATCGCCAGGCTTGTGGCTTCGTGAGGGATCTTGCTCCGGGTCAGGTGGGGGAGTTGCTCGACGCCCGGCGGAAAATCGCATTCATGCGTCACGCCAACCAGTTCGTCCCCTCGACCCAGCGCGCAGACCAGTTCCGTCAATGAGGGAAGCAAGCTGACGATCCGCATGATTCAAGCTCCGAGACGAAAATCAGTCCGGGAAAAGGCGTCCGACGGCCAGCGCCACGTCGGGAAAGGCGAGTGGATGAACATTCTCGCCGACGTGATAAACCGTGAGGCTCTGATATTTGCCGCCAAGCGGCTCGCGCCGGACCTCGATGGTTTGATTCTGAATGTTGATGATCCAGTAATCGCGAATTCCGGCTTTGGCGTAGAGTCGCGATTTTCGTCCCTGGTCTTTTTTCAGTGTGCTATCAGACACCTCGACCAGCAAGAGTACGTCGGCGGGTGTCGGTCGTGCCCGCGAGTAATCCTTCCGGATCAGCCAGACCAGGTCGGGCTGTGGTTGACTCTCGAAAGCGTCGATCCCGATCGATCCTTGCACGCGGACCCAGACCCGCCCTTGCGGAAGAACCTCAAAGCTCCACTCGTTCAAACGATCGACGGCAGAGTCGTGCGGGGGATTAATAGGGCTCATCGGGCTTTTTCCATAAACGGGCACGATCTTGCCGAAAATCAATTCGACGCGATGTTCCTCGGGTGGGTTAAAAAGTCCGAGCCGGATCATTTCTTGATACTGGCGGTAGGAAAATTTGACGGATGTGCTCATGCGACACCCCTTGATGGTTCATCGAGGAAAATCAGTCGAGGTAGGGTCCGCTCTGCGGACCGTTCCTGGTGCGGCGGAACTGACGATTCCGGCGCGAAATCAGGGTCGATACCGACAAACACGGTCTGCGGAGCGGACCCTACCACGAGTCCGGAACGCGTTCGCAAATTTACTTCGGTGAGTGGAGATCGGTCGTCGGGCCGACGGTGACGATCGTCATCGGCAAGAGTGGCCAGTTCGAGAGGACTCGTCGGGCGTCTTCGAGCGTGACCTTGCCGAAGAGTTCCAGCTCTTGCTCGACGGACATGTATTCACGTCGGTAAGTCCAGTGAAAGCCGAGCGAGGCGAGCCGTCCCATGGGACGCTCGGAACGGAGGACCGATCGAGCCAGGACCTTGTTCTTGGCCTGGGTTAACTCGTCGGCGGTGATTCCCCCGGTCATCGCCTGGGCGTAAACGTCGCGGACCCGGACGAGGTTGGCTTGAGTCTGGTCGGGCTCGCAGCTCAGGAACGTATAGAATGAACCGGCGCGATTATAGTCCTGGTACGACAGCTCGGCGCCGTCGGCGTGACCGGGGTCGATCAAGGCCCAGTACAGTCGCGAGCCGGTATGGTCGCCCAGGACCGTCGCCAGCAATTGCGCCGCGAACCGATCGTCGTCTTCGAGAGCGGGGGCGTCGGAGACTCCGATCACGGTCTGCTGATTGTCGTCGGCGCGGAGGAGGGCCTCGAAAGTCCCTGTTCCCTTGGGAGGGACGGCGCTGCGATGAGTCGGTGGTCCTTCCCAGCCGGCGCAGTGAGACTTACTCAGCTCGACAATCTGGTCCCAGTCGGTCTTGCCGGCGAAGGCCAGGACGATGTTCGCCGGGCTGTATTTGTGGGCGAAGTAGGTCCGCATCTGGTCGACGGTCAGCGCGGTGATCGATTCGACGGTCCCCAGAATGCTCTGGCCGAGCGGGTGACCACCAAAGTGAGCCGCCTTCGCCGCGTCGTAGGCGACGGACATTGGATTATCCTGATACATCAGGATTTCCTCGATGATCACTTTTTTCTCGGTCTCGAAATCTTCCTCGCGAAGGCTCGGTCGCAGAATATCGGAAAGCACGTCGAAGGCTTTCGGCAGATATTCGGGGAGACAGGTGACGTGATAGAACGTGTCTTCCTCGGAGGTCTGCGCGTTATGCTTCGCGCCGACGCGGTCGAAGTCGCGGTTGACCGAGAGCGCGTCGCGGTGCGGGGTTCCTTTGAAGATCATGTGTTCCAGAAAATGAGATACCCCCGCCAGTTCGGGCGATTCATCGCGGCTGCCGGCCTTCACGAAGAATCCGGATGCGACCGATCGCGCCTGGTCGTTCAGCTCGGCGATCACTTGAAGACCGTTGTCGAGCACTGTGTGATGGAAACGCAAGGGGAATCTCCAATCATCAATGAATAAGTTCGTATCAGCCGAAGACCGTCGATCGTTCCTTACTCTTCGGGAAGTTTGAGCGCGGTTGGCCCGAGAGTGAGCACGGTCATCCCGTCGGTCGTGTTCTTCCGAGCGAAGTCGCTGACCGCCTCGGGTGTGAGTGAGTCGAGAGCGCCGGCAATCTCGTCCACGGACCGGACCCGACCGAGGTAGAACCAGTCCGAGGCCAGCGAGCCGGTCCGGCTCATGCTCGACTCTTGCTGCATGATCAACGACGATTTCAGCCCCGCGCGCATCGTGTCGAGTTCCTCTGACTCGACGCCATCGGAGCCGAGCCGGGCGATCTCCGACAGCGTGACGTCGAGAGTCTCCTGAGCCCGCTCGGTCGAGGTC
>JAJYCH010000070.1:2450-11523 GCA_021778575.1 Planctomycetota bacterium | reverse complement strand
AGGACGGGGCCGACGAGATGTGCCACCTGCGGGCCCTGTTCAGCAGCGGGGAGCAACAATGGGACGCCTACTGGCATTCCAGCGAAAACTGAACATGCGCTATACCAACAGAAGTGCTACTTACCCGTTCTTCAAGTTTTCTGTTGAGCCGATAAGCAAAGTAAATCGCAACGATGACAGCCAAAGCCTGAATGAGCGCGGCGCTTGCTTTGACCCACTCGACGTCAATTTTACTCCAATAGATGAATCCACAATTGTCGATGAGTAAGACGGCAATAACAAAAATCACGTTCAGCCCAATCCAAATCATGGTCTTCATCTGATTCCCCCAAAACTTTCAAAGGATTCCCTTGTCATTTCGACCCCAGCTTTGATTTATTTATTCAGAGTCTGAACTTTTGACCAGGTGTCTTGTTTGCCTCGCCTAAAAGCCATAGAATAAAAATGAAAACATAAATGCTTCTTTATTTGTTGTGCGAGTACTTTCTTTTGCGTGGCCTATTCTAGAAAACATCACGTGAAGTTGTTGAACTGGAGCGGGTATTCCGGCCCGTTCTCTTTCAGGTAAGCGATCACGGTCTGGAGTTCGTCGAGCTTTTTGCCCGATACCCGGACCTTGCTGTCCATGATCTGTGACTGGACCTTGATCCCCATCCCCTTGATCTGCTTGACGATCTTCTTGGCGTCGTCGGTCTCGATCCCGACGTGCAAGGTGATCACCTCGCGGACCGATTCGTGCGTGGCTTCCTCGATCTTGCCGCGTTTCAGGGCCTTCACGCTGATCCCTCGCTTGGCCATTTTCTCCTTGAGCATCTGGATCACGGTGTCGAGCTGCCCCTTGTTGTCGGCGTGAAGGGTGAGCTTATTTTCCTTCTTGTCGTACTCGATGCTCGCCTTGGTCCCCTTGAAATCGTAGCGGACGGCGATTTCATGCTGGGCCTGGACGACGGCGTTGTGCATCTCGGCGGTGTTCACTTCGCTGACGATATCGAACGAATGGTTGTCGGCCACGGCAGGTTTGGCTCCGGGGTAATTGTGTCGATGGTTGGACGGGAATTGCTCAAGCCGACTCGGATTCTTCTTCCGCGAAAATCTGGCTGAGAGGCAGACGGAATCCGGGCAAGACGTCCCCCCCGTCAAGCTCGTCGAATCGCGTGACGACACGAACCGACTTCAGGCTTTCGTGGATGTAGATTCGAGACGTGGTCGGAAACACCACCCAGACCAGCCGGACGCCGGCATCGAGATATTCCACGACCTTCTCATCCACTTCGTTGGCGAAATTGGTGGGACTGACCACCTCGATCATCAGGTCGGGGACGAGCTGAAAAGCGTTGCCGGCGGGGTATCGCTTCCCCTTGGGCCATTTCTCATAGGACAGAAAGGCAATATCAGGGCGGCGTTGCGTCCGTGATTCAGGGCTAAACTCGAAGAGCATCTCGGATTCGACATTACCGAGTTGGTTGTCAAACACGAATCGACCGAGAAAAAGACTGAGCAGATTCGTCACATGAACTTCATAGAGCCCCATCGATTTCTCGACCACCTTACCGTTGATGATCTCATAAAGCCCCTCGCTTGGCGGCGCTTCCGGCGTGTCGGTCAATTCCTGGGTCACTGTTGCCATGAATTGTCTCCCGGAAACTCTTGAATCACTGTCGCTTCGGTCCGCTCACAACCACTTCGCCGCCAACTCCGCGAACAATGGCTCCAGATCGACGTTTCCGCCGGTGATGATGATCCCGACCCGGAGCCCCTTGACCGGCAATTGCCTGTTGTAAACCGGAGCCACCGGCACGGCGCACGACGGTTCGATGATCATCTTGAATCGTTCCCAGACGAACCGCATGGCTTCGAGAATCTCGGGCTCGGTCGCCGTGACGATCGAATCCACATTCTCCTTGATGATCGAGAACGGCTTTTCTCCCAGCGAGGTCCGGAGCCCGTCGGCGATCGTTTTGGGATCGTGCGAGGGTTCGATCGATCCCGAGGCCAGCGACCGCTGGGCGTCGTCGGCGGCCTTCGGTTCGGCGCCGATGACCCGGGTCGAAGGCGATCGCCCCTTGACCGTCAAGGCGGTCCCGGCGAGCAAGCCACCGCCGCCGACCGGACAGATCACCAGGTCGAGCGGACCGGCCTGGTCGAGCAGTTCCCAGGCGGCGGTTCCTTGCCCGGCGATGACCTGCCAGTTGTCAAACGGGTGGATCAAGGTCAGGCCCTGCTCGGCGATCAGTCGGTTGACGTTCGACTCGCGGGCTTCGAGCGTCGGCTCGCACGGAACGACGGTCGCTCCGTACCCCTCGGTCGCCGCTCGTTTGATCGCCGGGGCGGTCCTGGGCATCACGACCGTGACGGGAACCCCGAGCCACTGGCCGGCCTGCGCCAGCGCCTGACCGTGGTTGCCCGAGGAGTGGGTAACGACCCCTCGGGCCTTCTCGGCGTCGCCAAGCTGGAGCATGGCGTTCATCGCCCCGCGAATCTTGAATGCGCCGACCTTCTGGAAGTTCTCGGATTTCAAGAAGATCGACCCGCCGGTTCGCTCGTCGAGAGTCTTCGAGGTCATCACCGGAGTCCGGTGAATCCACGGAGCCAGTCGTTCGCCCGCGGCGCGGATGTCATCGAGCTGGAGCGGTCGGTCGAAGGGTGGCGAGTCGATCTTCATGGCGAGAGCTTTCCCGGGTTCACGGCGACAAGTGGCGGATGACTTACTTGACCAGACTGTAGTCGGTCGGGTTCAGGTAGACCGACTCGACTTTCTTGACGATCTTGCCGTCCTTCTCGCTGGCGTCGCGGGCCTTGATCCATTCGGGATCGGACTGAAACGCTTTCCAGGAGGCGGCGGCGGCCTCGCGGCTGGGATAGGCCAGGATATAGACGAGCTTGTCGTTCTTCCCGTCTTTCTCGTCAATCGGCGTCCAGAAGCCGATCAACTCCATCCCGTGTTTCTTGAAGAGGTCGCAGGTGTGCTCGCGGAACCGCTTGTTGAGCGCGGGGAGCCGCCCTTCGTGGGTGTAGTAGGTTCGCATCTCGAAGACGCGGTCCTTGCCGGGGGAGGACTCTTTCTGAGCCTCGCCGGCAAAAGCGGGCGGAACCAGGACGGTCAGCAACAGGGCGAGCGCGACGAGTCGAATCATGGAGAGTGCTCCGGTTGAGGGATAACGGACCAGGTGAGACAGGCACCCAGGATACGGCCGGCCTGCTGATCGCGGCAAGCGGCGACGGGCCCGAACTGGTTTCGAGACACGCCCCGGAACGCATTTCGCCACGAACCAGGAGATCGGGTCGGGACCGGTTTCGGTCGCTTGACGACCCTGTTGGAACCGTCGTAAAGTAAGATGACAGCATCCACTATCGCGACCGTCTATCGTCCGGGGGGCACCGTCTGCCCGGGGCGATGAGATTCTTTTCGATGGAGCCGTCCATGCTCCGAAGCTTCCGAACACCGTTCCTGGTCTCGATCGTCCTGAGCGCCGGACTCGCCGAGACTCGCGCCGGGGATGATCCCCGAGTCATCCCGGACTTTGTCCAGGGGCTTCGCGACAAGGGTTATTACGACGTTGCGCTCCAGTATCTCGACCGGCTCCGGAGCGATCCCTCGACGCCCGCCGAGATCAAGGCAACGCTTGAATATGAGGAAGGCAAGACGCTGATCGAGGAGGCGACGAAGTCGCGCGACCCGGACGTCAGCAAGGCGAAGCTCGAACAGGCCGAGAAGAAGATCAAATCGTTCGTCAACGCCAACCCCAACCTCCCGCTGACGACCGAGGCGCTGATCGATCTGGCCGACCTTCTGTTCCTCCGGGCTCAGGACGAGGTCGATATCGCCAACGAAGCCCGGATGGGCAACGAGCGTGACTCCAAGCTGATCGGTGCCCGAGGGTTCTACGCGAGCGCTCGCGAGGCTTATCTCAAGGCATTTGAACGGCTCAACACCAAGCTCGCCGAGTACCCCAAGTTCATCCCTCCGGCCGACGCCCGGTATCGCGAGCGCGAGCGGATCAGGAACTCGGTGATGCAGGCCGAGCTGAAGAAGTTCGTTGTCGATTACCACGAAAGTCAGACCTATCCGCCCGACTCGAAGGAGCGGAACGCGCTTCTCGAAAAGGGGCTGGTCTCGTTCGACGAGTTCTTCAAGCGATACCGGACCCAGATCGCCGGTTTCACCGCCCGGATGTGGCAAGGCAAGTGCTTCGAGGAACTGGGCAAGCTGGGCGAGGCCACCGGGATCTACAAGGAACTGCTCGACCATCCCGACCCCAACCTCCGACCGCTCCAGAAGCAGGTCGGTTTCTTCCGGATCATCGTCACCGGCAAGCGCAAGGAATATGCCCGGGCGGCCGATGAATGCGTCGAATGGCTCCGGATCTTTCCCAAGGACCGCCGGTCCTACGAGGCGCTGGGGGTCCAGCTCGAACTGGCCAAGAGCCTGATCGCGCAGTTGCCCGAACTCGAAGGAGCGGACCGGGACAAGGCGACCCGGATCGCCACCGATAACCTGACCGAGGTCGTCCATTTCGTCTCGCCGTTCAAGGCCGAAGCCCTGTCGCTCCTCCAGAAATATCGTCCCAACGCCGCCCTGAGCGCCGCCGATATCTCGAAGCTCAACTACGACGACGCCATCGCCCAGGCCGGCCAGGCGATCTCGACCAAGGCTTATGAGAACGCGATCGCCCTGCTCAACCACGCGATCGCCAAGGTCGGGCCGGCTCGCGACGCCACCAAGCTGAACGCGGCCCGCTACATGCTCGCCTTCTCCGACCTGATGCTCAAGCGCTACTATGAAGCCGCCGTGATCAGCGAGCATGTGGCCCGCAAGTATCCCCGGGACGAGTGGGCCGCCAAGTCGGCCGACCTGGCCATGCAGTCGATCATCGAGGCTTACAACGTTTACACGCTGGGCAACCGGACGTCCGACCTCGATCGTCTGATCGATCTGGCCAAGTACACGGCGGCCACCTGGCCCGAGACCGATCAGGGCGATTCCGCCCGGCTGACGATGGGGCTCGTCGGGCTCGGTCGAGGGGATTACACGGCGGCGATCGCCGCGTTCGACACCGTCCGGTCGTCCTCCTCGAAATGGATCGAGGCCCAGGCGTCGTGCGGGATCGCTCACGCCAAGCTCAGCGTCGCGCTCCGCGAACAAGGCAAGGCCAAGGAAGCCGACGCCGAGGTCCAGCAAGCGCTCGACAAGCTCAAGCTGGCGCTCAAGTCCCGGCGCGACGCCAACGTGCCCGACACCGACATCAACCTGATCAACAACGCCTGCGACCTGGCCGAGCTGGAACTCGATACCAACAAGGCGAACGACGCGCTGACCATGCTCGACCCGATCGCCAAGAAGCTGGCCGCCGCCTCGAATCGGTCGGCACCGCTCAATGTCGCCTATTCGCGAGTCTACGCCAGTATCCTTCGCGGTCACGTGATCGAGAACAAGGTCGATCAGGCCATCGCCGACATGAAGACCCTGGAAGGAATCGGCGGAGCGGGCAACAGCTCGGCGCAGCTCTATCTCGACCTGAGCCGCCTGCTCGAACGCGAGATGGACAAGCTCAAGCAGCGCAAAGACGCCAACGGTCTCAAGAAGATGGAACAGTCGTTCCAGAAGTTCCTCAAGACGCTCGTCGAGGCCAAGACCGGCCAGACCTTCCAGTCGCTCCAGTGGGCCGCCGATAACCTGCTCAAACTGGGCTCGCCGAGGGAAGCGAACGAGGTTTATACGACCTTGGTCGATACTTATGCGAAAGATCCGGCGTTCGTCAAGAATCCCAAGTCGGGCGAGCTGGTCTACCTCGTCCGGCTGAAGAAGGTGGCCGCGCTCCGCGAGATCGGTAGCCTTCCCGAGGCCGAGAAGCTCCTCAACGAGCTGATCGAACAGAACAAGCGGTCGCTCGAAGCCCAGATGGAGAAGGGTTACTTGCTCAGTGCCCAGGCGGAAGCCAAGAAAGGGAAGTGGCTCGACGCCTACAGCCACTGGAAGGGGCTGGCGTCGAAACTGGTCAACCAGTCGCCCAAGCCCTCGCAATATTACGAGGCCTGGTATCAAGCCGCAGTGGCGCTCCAGAAGCAAGGACAGAAGGATCTGGCCCGGACCACCATCGCCAGCATCATGCGGCTTTCGCGCGACGTGGGAAGTCCCGAGATGAAGGCGAAGTACGAAGCCTTGCTGAAACAATTGATGGTGAAGTGACGCTCGACCCGCTTCTTTCCCTTGCTTCGAGGATCGACCCGCGATGAGCCTTCGAACCGTTCGATTCCTGCCGGTCCTGGCCGGTGCCGTGGTCTTTCCGCTCGTCGCGATGACGGCGAGCCTGGCCGATATCGTCACCTTGACCGCCGACGCGACCACCAAGGGGGCCTCGGGCGGCTTGATCCGAGGGACCGTGATCACCGAGACGCCCAGCAAGGTCGAGGTCAAGCTCGGTAACACCGTCACGCCGATCCCGACCAACGAGATCGTCTCGATCGCCTACGACGGAGTCCCCTCGTCGTTCGAACAGGCCAGGACCAAGGAGGCCGCCAACTCGCTGATCGAAGCCGGCGATCTGTACAAGAAGGCGGCGACCGAGGCGGCCTCGAAGCCGTTCATCGCTCAGGACGCCGCGTTCGGCCAGGCTCGGGTCGTCACCGAGCTGGCGCTGAATGACGCCTCGAAGATCGCCGAGGCCACGGCCTTGCTCGATAGCTTCACCCGGACCTACAAGAACGGCCGCCACATCGGCCCGGCGCTCGAATCGCTGGCCAAGCTCCAGATCGCCAAGGAGAACTTCGCCGGAGTGGAAGCGACACTCAAGGAAATGGCCAAGCTGCCCGGCGGTGAGGATCGCGCGGGAGTTCTCCGGATCAAGATCCTGACCAAGAAAGGGAATCTTGACCAGGCGATCGGCGAACTCGACAAGGTGATCGCCGCCTCGTCGGCGGGGTCGAACCGCAAGCGCGACGCCCAGCTCGCCAAGGCTGAATGCCTGGTGAGCCTGAAGAAATACGCCGATGCCGAGACCCTGCTGGGCACCGTCATCCAGGGCTCGGCCGCCGAGGACGCCGCGACCCAGGCCAGCGCCTACAACTCGCTGGGCGATTGCCTCAAGGCCGCCGGTCGCCCCAAGGAGGCCATTTACGCCTACCTGCACACCGACGTGCTGTTCAGCAAGGAAAAGGACGAACATGCCCGGGCTCTCGCCGCGCTTGCTCAACTCTGGCGTGATCCGCAGCTCAACCGACCCGACCGGGCCGAGGAGATGATCGAACGGCTCAAGGCCGAATATCCTCGAAGTCCTTATCTGGCAACCCTCCAGGGCGCGCCCAGGTAAATCGGTTCAGAGCAGGAACTGGTCGAGCCCCGTGAGACCGACCGGTTCCCGGCTCGCGAATGGTTCGGCGTGGCGGACCCCCACGGTATGGCCCCAGAACCGGGTCCGGTCGCAAACCGAGTCGATCGTTCCCGGCTTTCCCGCCGGGACATTGTCGAGAAGTTGCGATCGATAGGCCCGCATCGCCGCGATCTTGGTTTCAAGCTGGTCCGAGATATCGAAGAGGAAGCTGGGCCGCTCGACAATCTTCAGATGGACGCTGAAGTAGTACAGAATCCGCGACGGGTGAAACGGTTCGCCCGGCAGGTCGCTCTTGGAAAGCTTGCTCCAGAACCGGGCGTCCTCGACCAGCTTGGTCGCCGCGGTATGGTCGGGATGGGCATCTTCCCAGTAAGGGGCAAAGAGCAGCCGGGGGCGAACCTCGCGGAAGACGGCGGTCAGACTTCGCCGATGGAGCAACGTGGGCTCCAGGTTCCGATTGGGTAAGCCCAGGTTCCGCCGCCAGGTCAAGCCAAGCGCGGAGGTCGCCTCGGCCGTTTCCTGGACGCGCTTCTCGGGGGTTCCCAGCGGAGTGGGCTCTCCGCTGGTGAGGTCGAGAACACCGACCCGCCAGCCTTGCTGGATCAGCCGGACAATGGTTCCCCCCATGCTGAGTTCCGCATCGTCGGGGTGGGGAGCGATCACCAGAGCGTCAAGCATGAGCCGAAGGGTCTCCTGATGGGGTGTCCCCGGATTTTCTGGGGGGCTCTTGTGGACCGTACTTTTGAGCTTTCCGAGCAAGCCACTCTCTGGAGTGCGAGAGCTTGCTCTCGCTCTAGCGACCGGAGCTTGCTCCGAGCCTGACTGACATGGCCAACGGTTTCCGGGCCAGGACCGTGGAGCAAGCTCCACGAAGCAAAGCGAGAGCAAGCTCTCGCACTCCAGAGGATAGAGGACGAACCCGTCCCAGTCCCACCAGAAAATCCGGGCACACCCCATTTCGCTTCGCGCCGAAGACCCCTGGTCAGGTCGGTCGGGTCCAAGGTAAGATGTCAGGTCTATGCCCCGGCCCGGTTGTCGGGGCTTTCTCGCCGGATTGAGTCTGAGACGAGGTGCCCCGTGCCGTTCCGTCCCCGCAAGAAGAAGGATCGTCAGGCCAAGACCCACAAATGCAAGCGCTGCGGCGGAGGAATTCGCAAGCGCTCATTCCGCTGCAAGAAGTGCAGCGAAGTCCAGCGCTGAGCGGAAAAAGACGCGGGGCGATTCGCGGAAATCGCCCCGACTTTTCCGTTGATCGAAGACTTCGATCAATCCACTGGCCTCGGTCCCGAAGTCATTCCCGTTGAACTGGCGGTGCTGAGGACCCGGATCGTCAGGTCCGACTCGACGGCGACCTGGCAGGACAGGCGAATATCCGGGCCGAGCGACGACTCGCGAGCGAGCCGCTCCTGTTCGAGCGCGCCCATCGGGGCGAGTTCCCCTTCGACCACCTGAACCCGGCAGGTCGTGCATTTCGAGAGGCCACCGCAACGGTGGAGAATGTCGATCCCGGCATCCTCGATCGCCAGGACCAGCTTTGTCCCCGAGGCGACCTCAAACGACTTGACCCCTTCGACGGTCACGGTAGGCATGCGGATTCGACCTCAAATCGATTCGAGAAACGTTCAACCAACCCGGTGTTGAAGCTTACCGACCCGACCTTCGAACGACAAGCGGGCCGGCACACGGCCGGCTCGGGAAGTTGATTCGTTCGGGTCAGATATCCTCGACCTTCAGGCTCCGTTGAT
>JAJYCH010000070.1:0-2440 GCA_021778575.1 Planctomycetota bacterium | reverse complement strand
TGATCGCGTTCGGCCCGAGCGTGGTGCCAGACCAGATCCATCACCTGCTTCGGTGATTCGACTCCGGGCAGATAAAAGGTCGGCAAGCTCTTTTCGCTGGGAACCACCACCACGGTCCCCACGTTAAGCCAGCGCTCCATCAAACTTTGTTGCCGGGTAAAGACGTCCTCGACCCGGAGGAGTTCCATCATGTCGCGGCGGCGGCTCACGATCCCGACCGAAACAAAGAGCCGACGGTTGGTGAGCCGATAAAAGTGACTGTAGCGAGCCTGGAGCATCCGAAAACCAAGGCTCAGCCAGAGCACGGCGACGATCGCCAGACCAATCCAGGCGGCCACGTTCCAGTTGAGATGGTTCATCCCCCAGGTGTAAATCGCCAGGCACGCCCAGATCAGGCTGATGACGCCCCGGACCAGGGCTCGACCCACGAAATTGAGTTGCGAGTAGTGAGCCTGCCAGACATCGACTTCCCCCTCGACGCCCTGGCCGGACGTGGGGTCGGTGTTCGCGCCTTGAAGGGCGCGCAACTTCTCCGCCGGGTCGGTGCCCGTCGGCTCGGGAATTCCCGAGGGATAGAGGTCGTCGGGCTTTGGGGCCGGCTCATGGGTCGGAATCAATCCCAATCCGGCGGTATCGACCGTCATCACCGGATGCTTTGAATCGAACTCGCTGGCGTTGCTAGTTGCCATCGGACTTTCCCCCTCACTCTCAGAGACTTCCCGGCCGGTGGAAGCGACTTCCGACCGATCACGATTGAAGAAAGGAGCAAATGATGGGCCAATCTAGGGACGCCTGATTTCCCGGGCTCCCAGCTCGCCGAGCAAGACCAGCGCGTGATCGAGGCCGGTCGCGGCTCCGGAGACCGTCCAGCGGTCGAGAGCCGCGCGGTAGGCGGTTTCTTCGAGATCGAAATAATGCTTGATCAGGAGTGCCGAGGCGGGGTCGCGCCGGACTTCGGCCATCCATTGCGGCTGACGATAGAGTCTCCAGTCTCCGGGCGAATGCCCAACCAACACGGCTCGGACCATTGAGGTTTTCCTTGTCGAAGGATCGGGCGGCTGAGGGATGGGCTGGCATTTCTGGGAGAATCGACCCATACTATCGGCCTTGAAGCACGGGAAAACGGCCCGACCCGATCGGGCGGCGTCTTTTCTCCTCCACGCAAGCCGAGGCATGAGCATGGTCGGACAGGCAAAGGTGATCGATAAGCTCCGAGAACTGGCTCGGAACCTCTGGTGGACCTGGCAGCCGAACGTCATCAGCCTGTTCCGTGAGCTCGATCCGGTCCTCTGGCGAGCCACCGACCACAATCCGATCGAATTCCTCAAGAAGATTCCCGCCGAGGAACTGGAGCGGCTCGCCGCCGAGGTCGCGCTCCATTCGCGAGTGGATTACGCCTTTCGGCGGCTCTCGGAATACCTCAAGAATACCGACTCGTGGGGTAACCTTCACGCGTCGACGCTCAAGACCCGCCCGGTCGCCTACTTCTCCGCCGAATTCGGTCTGCACGAGAGCCTGCCGATCTATTCCGGCGGTCTCGGCGTCCTGGCCGGCGACCATCTCAAGAGCGTCAGTGACCTGGGAATCCCGCTGATCGGGATCGGCCTGCTCTATGCCGAGGGATATTTCCGTCAGTCGCTCGACACCAACGGCTGGCAGACCGAGTCGTACCTCGACAACAATCCCGATCACCTGCCGATCGAGCCGGCTTTCGGGCCGGACGGTCAGCCGATCCGGATCTCGATCGATACTCATGCCGGGGTCCTGCACGCGAGAGTCTGGCGGGCCGAGGTCGGCCGGACGACCTTGTTGCTGCTCGACTCGAAGGTCGAGGAGAACAACGAGTCCGACCGCGCCCTGACCTCGCGACTCTATGGCGGCGACGCCCGGGTCCGGATTCGCCAGGAGTTACTTCTCGGCGTGGGTGGCGTCCGGGCGATCCAGGCGTTTGGCGTCCATCCTTCGGTGCTCCACCTTAATGAAGGGCACAGCGCGTTCGCCGGGCTGGAGATGATCCGCTCGATGATGGAAAACGAGGGGATGTCGTTCGGCGAGGCCTCGCGGGCCGTCGCGCGGATGACGGTCTTCACCACCCACACGCCGGTCGCCGCCGGTCACGACCGGTTCCCCAGCGCCCTGGTCGAAGAACATCTGGGCAAGCTCCGCGACGCGCTCCATCTGTCCTACGAGGACTTCATGGGGCTCGGCAAGATTTATCCGAGCGATCCCAACGAGCCGTTTTGCATGACCGTCCTGGCGCTCAAGCTCGATCGTCACGCCAACGGCGTCAGCGCGATTCACGGCCAGGTCTCGCGGCAGATGTGGCACCCGCTCTATCCGAACCGGACCGAAGAAGAGGTCCCGATCGGACACATCACCAACGGCGTTCACACGTTGAGCTGGCTGGCTCCGCAGATGCACCAGCTGTTCAACCGGCACC
>JAJYCH010000069.1 GCA_021778575.1 Planctomycetota bacterium | reverse complement strand
GCTATCTCGACGAGGCGATCGCGCGGTACGAGGAGGTCCTGGCGACCCGGATTCCCGACCGGAAGTTCGACTTCAGTCTCGACTACGAGGTCATCAACGCGCTCGGGGCGGCGCTCTACGCCAGGTCGCGTCAAGAACCGCTCGACAGCCCGGCCCGGCTCGAATTCTTGAACAAGACCGTCGCCACTTATCGACGGACGCTGGCCATCGACTCCGAGGATACCAAGGCGCATTACGGATTGGGGATTGCTTACGCGAACCTCGCGGTCCAGGACGGGAACGCTCCGGCTGATCCGCCCTTGGAGGGGAAGGCCGACATCGCCTCGATCCAGAGACTCACGAAGGCCGCGACCGACCCCGGCACGCCGGCCGCCGCCCGAGCCCTGGCTTCTCGGAACCTGTCGCGGACGATTGAAGGGTTCATGAGCGGTCCTCGGCACGAGTTCGAGTCGCGGCTCAACCCGCTTCATGCCGTGGTCGAGACCCTTGGCCCGGCATTTCCGACCGAAGCCGATCCTCGGACCAAGGCGGATCTCGCCAGGGCGCTGGCGGTGACGCATAAGGCGCTGCACACGATGTTCAAGCCCGATGAATCGGCCGTCGGTCGGGCGCATGCTCTGGCCCGGAAGAACAACCCGGCAGCCGACCAGAATGCCCAGTCGATCGTGATCCATTCCCTCCACCGACCGGGCGCGCCCGGCCTCCAATCGACCACCGGCAAGGTCGCCGCCCGGGAGAACGAAAAATGAACATCACACGAAGAACTTTCCGGTGTGTCGGGCTCGGACTGGTCCTCGGAATGCCGATCGGTTGCACACCTTCGCCAACGCCGACCGTGATTCCCGAGGCCAAGGCTCCGGTTGTTCCCAAGGAGTTCGCCCGGGCCAGTCTCCCCGACGTGAAATTTGTCGAGATCACCAGTGAAGCCGGGATCAAGTTCGAGCACGTCAACGCCGCGCGAGGCGAGAAGCTCCTGCCCGAGACGATGGGCTCCGGCGCGGCGTTCTTCGACTACGATGGCGATGGTGACGCCGACCTCCTGCTGGTGAACTCAAGCCACTGGCCCGATGCTCCGTCCCCGTCGCCACCGACCCATGCACTCTACCGGAACGACGGTCACGGACACTTCGAGGACGTGACCAGAGCGTCGGGGCTCGATAAGAGCTTCTTCGGGATGGGTGTCGCCGTTGGCGACTACGACAATGACGGCGACCCCGACCTCTTCATCACGGCACTTGGTGGTAATTATCTGTTCAGGAATGATGGACAGGGGCACTTCGATGACGTGACGTCCGAGACCAACACGCGAGGCGGCGATGGCTGGTATACCAGCGCCGCGTTCTTTGACATCGAGAATGACGGCGATCTCGACCTGTTCGTCTGCTGTTATGTGGCCTGGTCGCCGGCGATCGATCGGGGGATCTCCAGCCAACTGCTCGGCAAAGGGAAGGCTTATGACCCACCGGCCGCCTATAACGGGTCGCATTGTTTGCTTTTGCGCAACGATTCGGGAAAATTCGTGGATGTGAGCGAATCATCAGGGATTCAGGTCGTCACTCCGGATCGTAAGGCACCCATCGCCAAGTCGCTCGGCGTGGCTCCTTATGATGTGGACGGTGATGGTCGGGTCGACCTGGCGGTCGCCAATGACACGGTGGCCAACTTCTTTTTTCATAACATCGGCGGCGGTAAGTTCGAGGAGATCGCCACGACCAACGGGATCGCCTACGATACCAACGGCTCGATCCGAGCGGCGATGGGGATCGACTGGGCCGACTTCAAGAACGACGGAACCCTCGGTCTGGCGATCGGCAACTTCTCCAACGAGATGACCGCGCTCTACGTCACTGAAGACCCTTCGAGCCTCCTGTTTTCGGACCTCGCCAACATCTATGGTCTGGGCGCGCCCACCCAGCCGCCGTTGAAGTTCGGGCTGTTTTTCTTCGACTACGACCTCGATGGTCGGCTTGATCTCCTGACCGCCAACGGCCACCTTGAGAGCGACATCGCGCTCACTCAGTCGTCGCAGACTTATGCCCAGTCGGCGCAGCTTTTCTGGAACACGGGGAAGGTCGGCCGCCAGTTATTCGTGCTGGTCGGGGCCGACAAGATCGGCGCTGATCTGCTCAAGCCGATCGTCGGTCGAGGCAGCACCTATGCCGATATCGATGGTGATGGCGATCTGGATGTCTTGATCACCGAGAACGGCGGCAAGTCGCACCTGTTCCGGAACGAGGGGGGCTCGAAGAACCACTCGATCCGGATCGAGCTCAAGGGTCGAAACTCGAATCACGACGCGATCGGCGCGAAGGTGAAGGTGGAAGTTGGCGGGGTGGTCTCGACCCGGCAACTCTTTCCGGCCAAGGGTTACCTTTCGTCGGTCGAGCATCCACTGACCTTCGGCCTGGGCCAGGCGCTCAAGGCCGACCGGTTGACGATCGTCTGGCCGTCGGGCGCGAGATCGGAGCTGCGCGACGTGACGTCGGGCAAAACTACTCTTATCGTCGAGCCTGATGGGGTGACTTCAGCAAAATAGCGTGAACTCGCCATTTTGCAAAAAAGGGAAGTTTCCGGGGAGTCGGATCGATCGGTCCGACCGAGCAACGACTTGCGCGAGGCGACTTGTTTTGTAAGGATTACGAACCTGGGAAAGTCGTTCAATGTCGGGTCCGAGAACTCGTTCGACTCTTGCCGGACTGTGATATAGTAGGTTGAAGAGGGGCGGGCTGGAGGCCCGACCCTTGCTGGATCGACTTGGATGATTCGCGTCCCCGAGCGATGGGGTTGAGTCATCGTGGTCGGTCCTCCTCTCAATGGATCGAGCAACCAATTGAACACGCAACCTCGGGTCGTCTCGCGGTCAAGTCAATGCTGAGTGTTTCCGGTCAATCGATCGAGACAACGGAAATTCGCCGGGTCTGGCGTCACCGCTCCTCGATCTTGACTCAAGACAAAGGCACTTTTTGATTTACCGCCGACGCCCTCCGTGGGAGGATCGTCCGCGATGAGATCCCTGGCCCTGCTCCGAATGGGGTGGCTGCTGCTGGCGATGGGGCTAACGCCCCTGGGTTCGGCGGTGGCGTTGGTGGAAACCCCAGTGACCGCTCCGGCGGTCGAGCCTCGAGCGATCGAGGGAAATCCGGATGCGACGCTCGAACGTGGTCAGGAGTTCGAGCGCCGGCATAATTGGGCCTCGGCGATCCAGGTTTATCGCGACGCCATGACAAAATGGCCCAGCCGGACCGATTTCAAGCTCCGGCTTCGGCTGGCCGACATGCATCATCGGCTGGTCCGCCGCTATCAGGATGGCAGCTTCCGGACGATCCTGCTGAAGCTCCCTCGGGAAAAAGCCTTTGATCTCTTTGATGAGATGATCGAGCGGATCGAGTCGCACTACGTCGATGCGGTCGCTCTGGAACCTTTGATCCGCCGAGGGTTCGACAACCTGGAAGTGGCCTTGCGTGATCCGAATTTCTCATTCCTGGAAATGAACGCGCCGAACCGTGATCCGGAAAGGGTGACCTGGCTGCGCGACCAGCTTCGGGCTCGCCGCGAACGATTGACGGTGCTGGATCGCGAGTCGGCACGCGACCAGGTGGCCAACGCCTGTAATCTTGCTTATCAGGCTCTGGGAATGGGTGCGGCACCGGTGGTTCTTGAGTTTGTTTACGGATGCGCGGACGCCTTGCCCGACGATTACACGGCGTATCTGACGCCGGATAAACTTGATGATATGTTCGCCACGATTGATGGCAACTTCGTCGGTCTCGGCGTCGAGTTGAAGACCGATGACGAGGGCTTGAAGTTGGTCGGTGTGATCCGGGGCGGTCCGGCCGCCGAGGCGGGACTGAAGCAAGGTGATCGGATCGTTGCGATCAGTGGTCTGTCGGTCAAGGGGCTCGGGCTCGACGATGCCGCAGGGCGGCTCCAGGGAGCGGCGGGGACTTTCGTCGATCTGTCGGTCCTTCGGCCCGATTCCTCGCAGAAGAACTTCCGGCTCGAACGACGTCAGATCGAAGTCGAGAGCATCGGCAAGGCGGAGATCATCGAGAGCAGCTCCGGGGTGGGCTATATCCAGTTGACCGGGTTCCAGAAATCCTCGACCGTCGAACTCGATCGCGCGATGGCCAAGTTGATTCGGAAGGGGATGCGGTATCTTGTACTCGACCTTCGAGGAAACCCGGGTGGCCTGCTCAACATCTCGGTCGAGATCGCCGATCGGTTTGTCGATCAGGGTGTGATCGTCTCCACCAGGGGGCGAGCACCAGGGCAGACGCAGGTTTATCGAGCCAAACCGGATAAGCCCTACGCGATGCCGATGTCCGTCCTGGTCGACCACGATAGCGCCAGCGCCAGTGAGATTCTGGCCGGGGCGTTGCAGGAACTGGGCCGGGCCGACGTGATCGGCGACCGGAGTTACGGCAAAGGTTCGGTCCAGAGTATTTTCGAGCTTCATTCGGCGCCCGCCGGCTTGAAGCTGACCACGGCCAAATTCTACTCGCCGCTGAACCGCGCTTATAGCGAGCAAGGGGTCACGCCCAACATCAAGTCGGTCGTTGTTGCCAAGCCGGCCGCCGATGCAAAGGCCGAAGCCTCGATCCAGGAATTCGGCGACCCTGCCACCGACGGAGTTCTGGGCCTTGCCATCCAGCACGCTCGCCGACAGTTGACGGCGATCCGTTGAAAATCGAAGGATCGGCAAACTCGGTGGTTTGCCGATTCTGGTCATTTCCTCGACGATCCGTTATGATCAAAGCATGACGCAATCGGCGGTCCGTTCATCCGTGAAGCTCGACCCAGGAACGGCCTGGTCGGTCCTGACCGACGCGCCGCTCAAGGGGATGACCCTGGCTCGCGAGGCCGGTTCGGTCTTCGCCTGGGACGAAGCCAACCAACTCTACCGGATCGATGCCCGAGGGCAATTTCAGTCGGTGGCCAAGGCTCCCGGTAAGATCCTCCACGGCTCGGTGAGTGACGATGGTTCACTGGTGGCGTTCGTTGGTGAAGGTTCGAGGCTCTGGCTCCTTGATGGTGATTTCGAGCTGATCCACGACCGGGCGGTCATCGCCGAGCCGCTCTCGCTGGCGATCGACCCCCATGGTCGCTACGTCGCCGTCGGCTCAAAGATGAATGTGGTTCAGTTCTACTCGCGACACGCCAAGCTCGCGGGGAAGTTCGCAACGCGTCAACCCCTATCGAGCCTGGTTTTCATCCCCGATCAGCCCTTTCTGGTAGGAATTGGCGCTTACGGCTCGATCGCCGGCATCCAGCTCTCCGAGCGCGGCTCGAATGGCTCGCTCGACGGTGAGATCGTCTGGTACGAGGCGCTGATGTCGAGCACGGGTCGGCTCGCGACAACCGGCGACGGCCAGATGATCCTGATCTCCTGCTTTACCCATGGAATTCAGCGGTACGATCTTGAAGGTCGGTCGGAAGGGGCCTATCACCTGGGCGGCTCCGCCGGCCATGCCGTTCCCGACTTCGCCGGCCGGACAATCGCGGTCACCACTCTGGAAGGGGAACTGGCGATCCTGAGCGGAGCCGGGAACGTCAGGTGGCGGACGACTCTCAACCGTCCGGCCATGGCCCTGGAAACCGATGCGCTGGGGCGTTACCTGGTTTATGGTCAGTCAACGGGGGAGATTGTCCGGGTCGATTTCCAATCGAATGGCCAGACCGCCTCGCCAACGACTTCGACCTCGAAACCGTCGGCATCTCGGTCGAGAGCCGGCACCGCCTCGGTCCGTGTGCCCAACTGGACGGCCGAGGTCGTCGCCCACGAGGATCAGGCCGAGTTCGCCGTCGTCGCGGTCTGTGATGATCCCGGGCGGATCGGCGTGATCACCCACCAGAACAAGCTGGAGATCTTCACGACCGACGGCAAGCGGTTGGGTCAGGCTCCGGAGATTGATGGCGTCGGCCGGATCGTCCGGACCAGTGCCGGCTGGATGGCCGCGGCGACCGATCGGCGGATCGTGCTCTGCGACCTCCGGAAGAACCAGGCCCAGCGGCTCGATCTCAACCTTTGCGAGCTGACCCACCTGGCGATTCAGCCCGACACCTATGGCCTGGCCATTGTTCAGGAACGAGATCGCCTGGGCCGGACGACGCTGGCCGGACGCTGGGTCTGGAAATCGGAACTCTCGTCGCCGGTTGAAGATCTGGCGATCCATCCTGATGGTTTCACGGCGGTGACGACGGAAGACGGTTTGCTCCGGATCTTCGACCCGGCCGGAGCCCCGGCCGGAGAATTCCGCGGTCCGCCATCCGATCCGGCGTTCCTGATCGCCGCGCCGGAGGGATCGCCGGTCTCGTGGCTCACTCTGGCGCGTCGGAGCCAGGTCCTGCGGGGGCACGACCGGAACGGTCGAGCGGTCTGGGAGTCGCCCGTGCCCTGGGAGGCCTGGCAATTCCAGGCGGTGGGGACCTCGGCCGTGGCCGTTGCTCCGGACGGTCGGGTGATGTCGTATGACAGCTCGGGTCACGCCCTGGCCCAGGGTCGAGGCGAAGGAGTCCCCGACGCCTTTTGCCTGGGTCCCAAGGGGGAGCCGGTCCGTGTGAGCCGGCAAGGGGTCCACCTGATCTGCACCGACCTGAGCGGTGGCGTCGCCTGGAGAGCCGTCGCCGACGGAACGCTCGGCCCGCTGGCCACCGGCCAGAGAGGTGTGGCCGTCCTGATCGGCAAGTCACTCGCCTGGTTCAACGGAGAGCCCGCGAAATGACTTCCGGCTGTGGCGGAGAATCAACGTGTCGCGATCGGACTTGCCTCTTTCGTTCGATTTTGATAGCTATGGGAAGAGAAGTTCTCGTAGAAAAGTTAGAAAGCACTCGATCCTACCCCGCGCTTTTCCGTAAGATTGATAGCCATTCCGTGGTCCTTCCTCGACGAGTGTGCGTCGGTTCCTGGTCATTTATCGCGAAAATCGTGTCGTCGATGGATTTTGATCGGCCTGGAGGACGTGATGGGTCTCTGTCGTACCCATATCTCTGATGCGGTTCGGCCCAGCATCAAGATGAGTGTCCATGATCTCGGGGAAGTCGAAGCCCAGAGACATAAATGGATCGAAAGTGAGAAGGCCGGTCGAGACCTGGGGGAGTGGGCGATCCGCGGCTGGGTCCGCCAGCACTGGAACGGCTTCCTCCGTGATAAATGGCTGGAACATCTCGAAGGCCGGACCTTCTGGATCGAACTCGACCACGACGATTTTGGCCTGCTGCAACGCTCGTTTCAGGATTCGAGACTGATCGGCGAGATTATCCGACGGCTCAAATCCGGTCAGGAAAACCTTGATGTCCTGAACTGGGCACTCGATATCCGGCTCGACATGGCCGAAGTTCTCGAAATCCTCGAGACCCTGGATATCAATAGCCGCCGGATCGAGTGTTTGCTCGAAACGCGGCTCTCGCAAGCTGGCTGATCCTTCCCGCCTTCCCCATTTCTTCCGAACGCACAGCGAGAACCACTGCCGTCCCGAAGGGTTCCCCTTCGCCGTTCGCCCGCGCGCCCGGCGAGAGGAAATGGCGACAGTTTCAGATCGTCGAAGTTGCCGAATTCTCGACGAGTTCGACCAGTGTCCGGACAAAACAGCCGGTTCCGCCCGCGTCTCGACTGCCGGAGTCGGAGTCGGCCCAGCTTGGACCGGCGATGTCGAGGTGGACCCAGGGACGACCGGCCACGAATTGCTGCAGAAATTTGGCCGCGGTGATCGAACCGCCCCACTTGCCGCCGATGTTCTTCATGTCGGCCACGCTGCTCTTGAGCAGGTCGAAGAAATCATCGTCGAGCGGGAGCCGCCAGGTTCGCTCTCCGGTCGCCTTCGAGGCTGTTGCCAGCCGTTCGGCGAGCGGCTCGTCATTGCTGAACAGCCCGGCGATTCGCGTTCCGAGCGCGACCAGGCAAGCGCCGGTGAGCGTGGCCAGGTCAATGATCGCCGCCGGTTCCTGCTCGGCGGCGTAGCTCAAAGCATCGGCGAGGATCAGACGCCCCTCGGCGTCGGTGTTGAGAACCTCGACGGTCTTGCCGTTGCGCATGGTCAAGACGTCGCCCAGGCGCATCGCCCGACCGTTGACCATGTTCTCGGTGATCGCCAGATAGCCGACGACATTTGCTTTGAGTCCCAGCCGGGCGATGGCGGTCATCGTCGCGAGGACGACCGCAGCACCCGTCATATCACTCTTCATATCCTCCATCGAGGCGCTGGGCTTGAGCGAGAGACCGCCCGAATCGAACGTCACTCCCTTGCCGACCAGGGCGATCGTGGGCGAGTCGCCACCTTGACGATGTTCGAGGATCACGAACCTTGGCGGTTCGTCCGACCCCGCCGCGACTCCCAGAAGGCCGCCAAACCGCTCGTCGGCGATCCTGTCCTGATCCCAGACCGTCACCGTGAGACCAGCGGCTTCGGCTTCCTGCTCGGCCCGGAGCGCGAGCGATGTGGGGCTTTTTTCCGCGGGTGGGGTGTTCGCCAGATCCCTCGCCAGGTTGATCGCCTGGCCGACGATCGTGGCTCGGGTCACCGCCGCCTCGAATCCGTCCGAAGATTCTGTCCCTGAGACAATCGAAAGAGTGCCGAAGGGATGCCGGGCCTTCTCGGTCTTGCGGAGGTCCGGACCGCGTGTTCCGACGATCGCTCCTTCGACGAGCGCGGCAATGGCGGTGGCTTCGAGACCGCCGGGAAGGGCTATGGCGACGCTCTCTCGTGGTTTACCGGCCAGTTTCTTGCTCAGGGAGACACCGGCCGAAAACGCGCTGCCGGCGTCGAACTTGTCGCGAAGTCCGAGTCCGAGAATCACCACCGACTGAGCGGCCAGTCCCGACTCGGTCAACCCGAGCAACGGAGTGACGTCCCCCGCCGAGCGCGGTAGATCTTTCGAATCGATCAATCGCCTGAGTGTCCCGGCCAGGGTCGATCCCGTCAGGCTCTCGGGCAGCGGAGCGTCGCCATCAAAGACGCCGATCGCGAGGATCTGGCAAGCCACGGTGTTCAGGGAGTCACGGGTCGACAGCACGTTCATGATGAGTCTCAAAATCGGCGGGACTGGTGATCGCTGCAAGACGGGTCGGGGTCGATCAAACTCGAACATGATACAAACCGTTGGTCATTCGAGCTATGATCTTGGGCAATGGGAAAGGAATGTCGCTGGATCTGGTCAGCGATTTTCGGCGATCGGTCGGGCGGGAACACCGACGACTGTCTGTCCGTCGGCGACATCGTGGTTCTTCGTGACGACCGCGCCGGCTCCGATGGTCGCGTTCGAGCCGATCCTCACCGGCGCGACGAGGATCGAACCGGAGCCGAGAAACGACTGATCGCCGATCGTCGTGGCGTGCTTGAGCTTGCCATCGAAGTTCGCCGTGATCACCCCGGCCCCGACATTCACGGACTGACCAACGGTCGCGTCGCCGAGATACGCCAGGTGTCGCGCTTTCGACCCTGCTCCGAGGGTCGATCGATTCACCTCGACGAACGCTCCGACCTCGACGCCGTCTTCGAGGACCGTTCCATCCCGGAGATGGGCATAGGGGCCGACCTTGCAGCCGACACCCACCCGGACGGTCCCGGTGATGACCGAGAACGGGTAAATTACCGAGTCGCGACCGATCGAGGCCCGGCCATCGACATACGTGTTCCGGGGGTCGACAATACTGACACCGGCCTCCATCAACCGGTCCTGAATCCGGGTCTGAAGGATCGCGTGGGCCTGGGCCAGGTGCTGCCGGGTGTTCACCCCCAGAATGTCGTCGGGTTCGAGACAGGGCAAGGCAATCACCCGGCGTCCCATCGCTTCGAGCAACTGCGGGGCATCGGTCAGGTAATATTCCCCCTGGGCATTGCCGGTGTCGAGCCGTTCGAGCGCATCCCAGAGACCCGGCAGCTCGAAGGCGTAGCAGCTCGGGTTGACCTCGCGAATCGCCCGTTCTTCGGGGCTGCAATCCCGTTCCTCGACGATCCGGAGGAATCGCCCGGCACCGTCGCGGAGAATCCGGCCGAATCCGGTGGGATCGGGAACGATGGCCGTACCCAGGAGGCAGGCGGCGGCTTCGGTCTCGCGCCGGGTCAACAGGTCGGCCAGCGGTTCGGGGCGGATCAGTGGCTCATCGCCGACCAGAACCAGCGTCGCGCCTTGATATCCTTCGAGCAACGGCCGGCAGGCCCGGACGGCGTCGCCGGTCCCGAGTTGCCGCTCCTGGGTGGCGAAGAGAATGTCGGGCTCATCGGCCAGGGCCTCGCGAACCTGGTCGGCCCCGTAGCCAACGACCACGATGATCGTCCGGGCACCCGCCCCTCGAACGGCCTCGACGACGTAGCGGATCATCGGCCGACCACAAACTTCGTGGAGAACCTTGGCTCGCTCCGACTTCATCCGCTTACCATGCCCGGCCGCCAGGATAATCGCCACGGGTCCTTGCATCACGAACCTTTATCCTGGAAAAAAGCATCAGACAGAACCAGTCAACCCGCTCCAGAAGAGGGAGCGCCCGAAGCCGCGTCGGCGATTCTACGAAGCCAACCTACCGGTCGTCAAACGGCTTGAGCTCCCCCCGGCGCGACTCCGGGTGGTCAGCCCCCGTGAACCTCTGGGCTGGACCCGTTGCCGGATGGCCCGCCATTCCCAGCCGTGACCCCGAGAGAAATCATGCCGACTCTTCGCCAGATTGCCCAGCTTGGTCATCCGGTGCTCCGGACTCTGGCCGAGAGCGTAGACCTTCCCGCCGGAACCTCGCTCCGAACCTTCGCCGACGACCTGCTGGCGACGATGCGCGACGCCGACGGGGTGGGGATCGCCGCGCCCCAGGTTTATGAGTCCTCAAGTCTCTTCATTGTCGCCTCGAAGCCGAATCCACGCTATCCCGACGCTCCCGAAATGGAACCCCTGGTCGTCGCCAATCCCGAGATCGTCTGGCGGTCCGACGAGATCGTCAAGGGATGGGAGGGTTGCCTGAGTATCCCCGGAATTCGGGGGCTCGTCCCCAGGCATCAGACGATCCGGGCGCGTTACCGGACGCTCGACGGTCAGGAGCTTGAAACCGAGTTCGCCGGTTTCATCGCCCGGGTCTTCCAGCACGAAGACGATCATCTTCGAGGGATTGTCTTTCTCGACCGGCTCGAATCGAACCGCGATATTCTCTGCGAGCGAGAATTCCGGCGGCTCGATCCGAAGTCGTGATTGATGGCCTGCCCACGGAATTGGGCGACGGGTCAATCATCGTCGTCATCAGTATCGCCGGGGGCGTCTCCCGGTCGGGCGGGGTAGGGGCGTGCGCCTTTGTGGATGCTGTACCAGTTGATCCGGTTCAGCCAGTAGGGGTCGGCGGCGTCGAGGTGGCTCCAGTCGAGTTCCTCGGTCTTCTTGAGCCAGTAGCGGTCGAGCGCGGCCATCTTCTTGCCTGATGGATTGCGCTCGTCGAGCGGGATGTTGTTCTTGGTGGCGACGTAGGGGGTCAGGTCGAGTTCGTCGCGGAAGCAGTCGATCATCGGGTCGGTCAAGGCGTCGAACTTGTTCATCGGGTCGAGACCGAGCATCATTTCCAGCGATCGGAGCATTGTCACGGTCGTG
>JAJYCH010000068.1 GCA_021778575.1 Planctomycetota bacterium | reverse complement strand
CAAAGGGGAGGGTGGATCGACTTTCATGCCCACCGAAAAAGATCTCTTTGCTGAAGAAGACTCGATGGTCTCGATGAGCTTCGGCGACCACATCGAGGATCTCCGCTACCGACTGATGATGGCGATCATCGGCCTGGTCGTGGGGATGATCATCACCTTCATCCCGATTCCAGTCATGGGCCAGAGCATCGGGATGTACGTTTTCCACACGATGGAAGCCCCGGCCAAAGCGACTCTCGACCAGTTCTATCGCGATCAGGCCATTCGACAATCTGCGCTCGCCAAGGAAAAAGGGCAACTCAGCCTGACAGTCAAGCAGTTCGTCCCGGCCGAAAAATTCGTCGAGGAACTGGGCAAGATCGCGCCGAAGCTCGTGAGCTTGCTCCCCTCGCCCGAATCGGTCAAAGGAAAGTTGATCGAGCTGCCAATCAATTCCGATGCCGGCGACATGATGCTGGACGAGGAAACCCGACGTTTCCGGAACCCCTTGATCTCGCTCGCCCCGCTCGAAACCATCACCATCTACTTCATGATCTGCATGGTTTCGGGCCTGGTCCTGACCAGCCCCTTCGTCTTCTATCAGGTCTGGGCCTTCATCGCCGCCGGGCTTTATCGCCACGAACGGCATTACGTCAAGAAGTTCCTGCCGTTCTCGTTGGGCCTGTTCCTGACCGGGGTTTTCCTCTGCTTCTGTGGCGTCTTGCCGGTCACTCTTGCCTTTCTCCTCCAGTTCAACTTCTGGATGGGAATCGAGCCGACGATGCGGATCACCGACTGGATGAGTTTCGCCACGATCCTGCCGGTCGTCTTTGGTGTCTGCTTTCAGACTCCACTGGTCATGCTCTTTCTGGAGCGAGTGGGCATCCTCACGGTTGAGGACTTTCGCTCAAAGCGCAAGATCGCCATCCTGGTGATGGTCATCGCCGCAGCCATCCTGACCCCAGGGCCCGACGTCTTCAGCCAGCTCATGCTGGCCGTGCCGATGGTCGCCCTTTATGAGTTGGGGATCGTGATGATCAACTCGAACAAAAACCGGACGACTCCGTCCCGATCGATGAGTTGAACCGGTGACTGGCGGACGGAGCTTCCCTTGATCACCGCAAGCCGAGAGCCGATCGACCGATGAACGTCAGAACCGGAATCGTTTATCTCGTCGGCGCCGGACCCGGTGATCCAGGGCTGCTCACGCTCCGAGGGCGAGAAGTCCTCCAGACGGCCGAGGTCATCGTTTACGATCATCTGGCCAGCTTGCGACTTCTTGACCATGCGCCGGCGGACGCTCTCCGGATCAGCGCCGGCAAGACCATCGGCCACTGCACGCTGGCCCAGTCCGAAATCAATGAACTCCTGGTCAAGCACGCGAGGCTCGGTCGCAAAGTCGTTCGCCTCAAAGGGGGCGACCCGTTCGTCTTTGGTCGAGGCGCCGAGGAAGCCGAATATCTTCGCGCCCACGGTTTGCCGTTCGAAGTCGTCCCCGGTGTGACCTCGGGCCTGGGGGCGACCGCTTACGCGGGAATTCCCGTCACCCATCGCGATTCTTCCTCCGCCGTCGCCTTCGTCACCGGTCACGACGACCCCGAGACCACGACCCGGCTCGACTGGGCGAGCCTCGCCCGTTTCCCGGGCACACTGGTTGTCTACATGGGAGTCACCCGACTTGCCGGCCTTTGTCGGACCCTGACCCATCACGGCAAATCGGCCGAGACCCCCGCCGCGATGATCGAGTCGGGAACCCTGGCCCGTCAGAGAACGATTGTCGGCACACTTGCCACGCTGCCCGACCTGGCCCGACTCGAAAAAATTGGCCCCCCCGCGCTCCTGATCGTCGGTCCGGTCGTCTCGCATCGACCGGAACTCACCTGGTTTGAAAACCTCGGCCTGTTCGGCCAGAGAGTCGTCATCACCCGGCCGATCGCCGAGGCGACTCGATCAGCGGCGAGCCTCGAAGCTCTGGGCGCGGAGGTCCTGATCGCCCCCACGGTCGAGATCCTGCCGCTCGATGACTATGATCCACTCGACCAGACAATCGAACGGATCGGCACCTTTGATTGGCTGGTTTTCACTTCCCGTAACGGCGTGAACCACTTCATCGACCGCCTCGAAGTGCTCGGTCGCGACCTTCGAGCACTCGGGCATCTCAAACTCGCGGCGATCGGACCCAGCACGGCCGAGGCTCTCGCTCGCTACCATCTCAAGGCCGACCTCATCCCCGAATCGTATCGTTCCGAAGCCTTGGCCGAAGCCCTCGTGAGTCGCGTTGCCGGCTGTCGAGTGCTGCTGGCCCGCGCCGATCGCGGCCGGACGATTCTCAAGGACGAGCTGCAATCCATCGCCGAGGTCGAACAGGTCGCGGTTTATCGGAATGCCGACGCCTTGACGATCGCGCCCGAGATCCTGGCTCGGATCGAGTCAGGAACCGTCGACTGGATCACCTTGACCAGTTCGGCCATCGCCGGGCGGTTGCTCGGTCTCCTCTCCGAAGAGGCTAAGGCTCGAATCGGCCAATCCGTGCGGCTGGCGAGCCTGAGCCCGGTGACTTCCGAGGCGATCACCAAGCTGGGATTTCCCGTGGCGGTCGAGGCATCGACCTACACCTGGGACGGGCTCGTCGAGGCGCTCGTGGCCAGGATCGCGGCCGAGCGATCACTCAGGGCTGGGGCTTGATGATGACACCATCCGGTCGGGCGATCTGGCTGAGGTCGTCGGTCAGTTCCCCCGCTTCGTTGGCCGGATATTCGAGCGGTTCGCCCGAGGTGGGGTCGAGGGGAACTGTCGGCAAATAGGTCGGCACCAGCTCGGCGACCGACTTCGGCCGAGTCTTTTGATCGGCATGAAAGGCATGGACGGCAAGCTGGACTTCGAGAAACCGCAGTTGACGGCATTTCTTGTCGAATATTGGCACGATCGTCTTTCGCACATCCGCTTTTGATTTCTGCTCGACTCCACTCCATCGCATCATCATTCTCTGATAAGCGGGATACGCCCCCTGCATCCACCGATCTTCGCACGTTTCTACTGCTTCGAAAGTGACGCGTCGCTGGTCGATCGATTCGAGTTGCCGGATCAGCGATTTCGATTCGATGCTGGAGAGCCGGCCGGAAAGGTTGCCGATTCTGGTAAGCGCCTGTTGCTGGATGGCGATTCCCGTCGTGACATCGATCATCATTCCATTTTGTGAGACCGCCTGTCCCAACTCCATCACTTCGCCATAAGTTCGGGCCGATCTGTCGAACTGACCATCGGCCTCGAAAATCAGCGCCTCACCCATCAACAGGCGATTCAGCGACCGGATCTGATTGATCTCATTGAGGTGATCACCCAACCCTTTATGAGTTTCGTCCATATGCACCATGCTCTCGCGCTGGAGGCCCACTCGCGCCCGATCGAGGCTCGCCTTGTTGGCTCCGACGAAGGGCCGGATCTCGTCAATCGAAGCTTTCTGAAGGTCGCCCTTGTTCGGCCAGGTTCCCTGGATCATTGCCCCAGCCTGGACGATATCATCATATCCATTTAGCGTTGGTAGCTTGACGGGTTCAAGCGAATGTGAGTTCTTCAGCGTCGTGATCAAACCCGCGACACCCAGGACCAGCGCGATCAGAATCAATCGTCGAGGCCAACGGCTCCGAGGAACCAGATCGTTGTCGGTCATGGTAACGCTTCTCCAGGAAAACAATGTAATATCGGGTCTTCGCTCGATCGCGCCGATAATTGGACCGAGCGGGCGTGATCTTGGATGCGGTCGAGCAACACTCCGAAGGCGAGCCGCTCGTCGGCCCCGCCAGTCTTGTCGACCGGGATCGCCAGCCGCTTGAAGTCGTCCAGGATCTCGTCGATCGGCAGAAAGTCGAGCCGGGTCGCCAGGATTGCTGCTTCGATCACCGCATGCTTGGCCCGGTTCAGACCGAACAGGTCGGTCAGCACTCCTTGAGCCACGGCCTCGATCTCGATCGTCGTCCGTTCGGTCCGGTCGTCAAGCTCGATGACCCGGAATTCGAGATAACGCCCCGTCGTCAGCAGGACCCGCCCGTTGATCCGTTCGGCCGGACGACTGGCCGGGACCGGCAAGATCCCGATCGCCGCCTGTGCGATCAACAACACATCATCCGTGACGTGCAAAACTCCTTCTCCGCAATCCTTCAGGTTCCGGTAAGTCGTCGAGGTCCGGTACGGCCGGAGCAGAAACCGGCCCGGCTGTCGGCCAATTTTTGGCCCCATCGGCGCGACATTCATGGTTCCCTCGCTCGACAGGGTGGTGACGATTCCTTCGAGAATCACGGTTGTCCCTCGGTCGTCGCCCTGGCCCGGATCTTGGTCGAACGATGGCTGATCTCCGGTTCGGTCAAGAACCCCCAGTCGAGTGACTGGTCCTGGCGATACGCCTTGTTCAAGGTCAGCGCGGTCTTTGCTTTCATCAATTCGTGACCAAGATAAAACGCATGCGAAGCATCATCGACATTCATCTGTTCAAAGATCACGAACGGATCGGTCCCCACGATGAAGTGGGCATTATTGAACGCATAGATCTGTCCATCCTCAGCATAGATCCGCCAGTTCGCATCCTTGACCCGCGCCGCCAGTTCGGCCAGAGCCTCGGGACCAAACCGGGGCGGCTTGTCGTCGCGGAGGACCACCAGCCGAGGCTCGACACGCTTGGGCAAGGTCTGACGGGTAACCGCGTGATGCGCCAGGCGTCGGGCCAGGTCAATCTCGATCACCGACGATCGCGCCCAGTTGATCACGGCCGTGGTCAGGACGCTGGTCACGCCAATTTCCTCGCAAAAGCCGATCAGAAGCGTGTTGATCCCCGCCGAATCCACGTCGGTCAACTCGGTCAGGTTGCCGATTCCCATCAACATCGGCGCGTCCGGCCAGCGTTTCCTGGCCTCGATATACCGGCCCAGGCTGGCAGCGAAGCCGAAGCCGATCGGTTCGAGAATCGGGTCGATCCGGAACTTGATCTCCTCTTTCGTCAGATACTCGACCGTCGCGTCGAGTCCCTCCAGCGTGCCCGGCACGTCCGGGATCGCCACGACCTCCACTCCCCATTCGGTTGCATGCTCACGATTGGACGCGTTCACGCTCAAGACCAGATCCGCGCCCGCCTTCACCGCCAGTTTCACCTCGGTCGGATCAAAAGTATCCACCGAGACTTTCCAGCCCCGTTCGACCAGAGCCGCGACATAAGTTCCCACGTCCATCCACGGTCCACCCGGGTCGCAGCCGACATCGATCCGATCAGCACCTTGCTGGATAAACCGGTGCGACTGATCGAGAAATTCATCGAGCGTGAGCCGAGGCGCGTGGTTGATCTCGGCCAGGATCTCGATCGTATAGTCGCCATAACCGGCCAGGCGGTCATCGGAGCGACCCAGCCAGCGCGGGAGGTCGCGGAGGTCTTCGGGTCCGAGACTGACCGGAACTCCCGCCTTCGCCTCGACCACCGACAGGTCACCTCGACAATGGCCGGGCAGGATCACGCGGTCGATCCCCTCGGTGACCTCAAGCTTGCGGGCCACCCACTGGGGCGTCATCAGAGCCGCCACCGAAATTGGCAGAACGGCGACTTCGGCGCGAAAGTCGGTGGGATGAGCCAGGTCGTCGAGCACGCGACGAAGCGCGAATTCCGCCAGCCGACCGGTCACGAACAGCAGTCGAGGAGCAATGACGGTGGGATTCGACACGACTACTCGTTTCTCGTCTGATCGACCCGACGATTTTCAGGATTCACGAACTTCAGCGAACCGCGCCACCGTTGACCCGCACGACCTGCCCGGTCAAGAAGCTCGAACCCGGTCCGATCAAGAAGCGGCAAGCGTCCGCGACGTCGTCGGGCTGGCCCCAACGATCCAGCGGTGTTTCTTTGAGCACCCGTTCTTGCCAGACCGACGACGCGGTCTCTCCCCAGTCGGTCTTGATCCAGCCGGGCGAGACCGCGTTGACCCGAACCCTGGGAGCAAGACTCAGCGCCAGGCTCCTCGTGAAAGCGAGGACTGCCCCTTTGATCGCGGTGAACAGCTCGCCCGAATCCCCTTCCATCCCGGTCTCGGCCTGATCCCAACCCATCGTGACGATCGAACCATGCCCCTGACCCACCATCCGCCGGCCGACATTCTTGCAGAGTCGAAGCGTCGAGACGACGTCGACCTCCCAGAGCATGTCAAGCTTTTCCTCAAACGAAAGTTTCGCCGACGGACCCGTCAACGTATCCGCTCCGGCCAGATGGAGCCAGGCGTCGAGACCGCCCCAGAGATTCCAGGCAGTCTCGACGAGATGATCGCCCGCAGCCCGATCGGCGAGATCGGCCATCATCACGGCTGAGCGGCCGCCGAGGTTCCGGACCCGCCCGGCAACTTTCTCGGCCTCGTCCACCGAACTTCGACCATGAACGATCACGTCCGCACCGGCTTCGGCGAGCTTGAGGGCCACGGCTCGGCCGATACCGGTGGTCGAGCCGAGGACCGCGACACGCATTCCGGTCAGTTCACGCGCAGAAATCATGACATCAAGGTCCATTCGGGCGATTCGATTGAGCCTTCTTTGAATCCAGCGGAACCAGCGCGTCTTTCAACGGGGTCCGCCACTGGTTCGTCTCCTTGTCAAAGGCACCAAAACCCGACGCAAATTCCCAGTAGGCCCACGAAAAACCCAGCCGCTCGGATTCGCGAGCGACAGCGGCCGTCCAGATCGCACGTGAAGTCATGTCCGCGCCTGAATAGGCTCCGAATTCCCCGACGTAGATCGGTCGCTTGTGCGCCTGGCCCCACTCCGAAGCCTTGGCGAAATCTTTCTTCAGCGCGTCCCGTTGCGCCGGGGTTCCCGTCCAGGTCTCCCCCTTCCAGGCCTGGCTCCCCTCGACCCATTCCGCCCCCTGATGGGTGAAGTGGAACGGGTTGTAATAATGGAACGTGGCGATCAGGTTATGATCATTTTCAGGAAGCACGAGAGCCTTCAACGATTCGACATTATTCCAGTGGCCCGGACCAATAATCACGGCCCGCTTCGGGTTGGACTCGCGGACGATCGCCAGGAGCTTGGGAAACAGATCCTGCCACTTGTCGTCGGTCAACGAGCCATTCGGCTCATTCAACAGCTCAAACAGAAGTTGATCGGACCGACCTTGATAGCGCCTGGCAATCTGTCTCCAGGTTGCTTCGAGACGGGCCTGGTGCTTGTCCGGGTCTTTGTAGAGGTCGTCATCATGATGGGCGTTGATCACGGCAATTAACCCGCGTGAGAGCGCCTGGTCGATCGCCCAGTCGACCCGGGCGAAGAACGTCGGATCAACCGTGAACTCGGGAGCCGGTCCGGTATGGGTGGCCCAGCGGATCGGGATGCGGACCGACTGAAAACCGGCCTGCTTGATCTGCTCGAAGTAGTCGGCCTGAAGCGTCAGACCCCAGGAGCCTTCGCTCGGCGCATCGAGCGCATTGCCCAGGTTGATCCCGCGGCCCAGTCGCTTGTTGACCTGAAAGATATCATCGGCGGCGAGCACCGGTTGTGCCGTCGCGGCGAGGATGACCAGGAAAATCCAGCGGTGTAAGCGATTCATGGTTCTTGATCTCTTTCTTTCGTGGGAGGACGAAAGCAGGGTCCAATCCGATCAGTCGTCACGCCGCCACTCGAACTCGGCCGACTGGCCGAAGCTTTCCTCGACCTCGACGCGAAGGACTCGCGGAACCGGCAAGCCGTTGCTCGCGAATTCCTGGAGGAGCCGCTCGGCGATATAGTTGCCCAGGAGTTCGGCCGTGGTGTTGGCGATGGGGACGAGTGCACACTCGTCCTTCGGAAAGCTCCAGTAGCGATCCTCGTAGGTGACTCGCCAGTTCGGGCCATCTTCGATCAGTTTGATCCGGTCGGACCGGGTCGGCAAGAGCATCCGGTGATCGAGTTCATCAACAATTTTCCGCGTGAGATCCTTCAGAGCGATGAAGTCGAAGACGTAATGGTTGCTGTCCAGCTCATCCTCGACCTCGACTGCGGTTCGATAGTTGTGCCCGTGAATTCGCTCGCACTGATCACCCATGTAGGTGATGAAGTGTCCGGAGCAGAAGACCAGGTAATCCTTGGTGACTCGAACCTTGTAACGTGAACCAGGCACGGCGGGCGGACCTCATCAGAAAAGTCTCATCAGCAGACCAGGATCAAGACGGATGCGACCAGACCTGATCCATCGGGAACTTGATTGTCCCATCTCTGAGCGCGACGAACAAGGCGGCCGTCGTCAGGTCGGCCGTCGCGCCCGGGTTGCGGGCGTTACCATCAGCGCGGAGCCATTCATCAAACTGAACAAATGCGTCGATTCCCGCCAGAGTGTCCGGCCAGCCCCGTTCGAGGACCTCCGAGGCTTTCGAAGAGGCTTCGCGAGCCATTTCGACGCCTCGTTTTCGGACGATCAGGGTATCGAGATCGGCCGCGAGAAATTGGATAAAAGCGGTGAGGATCGCCGTTTCGAGCGGGAATCCGGCCTCGATTGATTGCTTCAAGCTCGGGTAAATCTGGTCGAAGATTTCATGGTAACCATTGTCGTACTGGCGGGCGATGAGGTCACGATCGGCCGCCAGGCTCATCGCGGCCCGGAGGGTGACCGTCGGTTCGGCGTCGATATCCTGATCGGCAACCTGACCGAGCCCGCCGGGCTTGGCCAGCCGGATCGCTTGATAGACCAGTTTGGCGTCGGCGGTCGTGCTCGAATCGAGAACCCTCGCCAGACCCGGCCGGAGTTCCTCGCCGATCGGCACCGAGGCCAGTGGGGCCAGAAGCAAGATCATACCCAGATTTGTATTCGTGCCAACCAGTCGGCGGGTTGCCGCGACAGAATCGAGGATCGTCCGGCCCAGCGATTGCTCCGAAGCCCGGTCGAGTGATGCCGAAATCGCCAGGGCACTCAGGAGAAAGTCGAGGTAGGTGGTTTCGGCAAAGTCGCGATATCGGTGGACATTTCCCGGCTTGCGCGCCGTCGCTTCGAGGACGCAGGCAAGTTGCGCGAGCTGGCCAGGCGTGAATGGATCGAGATGTTCGTTCATTGTTTCCAGTCTCGAAGCTCGGCCAGAATCTCCGCCGCCACGTCCACCCCGGTCGACGCCCCCAGGGCTTTCCAGCCGGGCACGGCATTGACCTCCAGCACGGTATTGCCGCCGTGTTCGAGGTCGGGCAGTAGGTCGACCCCCGCCATGATCGCGCCAACGGCCCTTGCGGATTCGATCGCCAGGCGTTCCGACGCGGGATCGAGCCGGCAGACTTCGGGACGCCCGCCCACCGCCACGTTGGTCCGCCATTCGCCCGACCGAGCATAGCGCCTGATCGAGCCGATCACCCGTCCGCCGAGGACAAATGCCCGAAGGTCATAGCCAGGATTACGCACATATTTTTGTACGTAAAGAACGCAACCGATCCGTTCGAGCGTCCGGAATGTCCGGAGAGCGAGTTCCGGGTCCGAGACCCGGACCAACCCGCGCCCTTCCGAGCCGAACAACGGCTTGACGACGACATCGCCGCCCAGTCGGGCAAACGCTGCCTGAGCCTCGGCCGCCGATTCGCCGACCCAGGTTTCGGGAACCGCGATCCCGCGACTTTCGAGCAGCGCCAGCGCCAGATATTTGTCAACGGCGGCCTCGACGGCTCTCGGCGGATTGAAGATCGGCACTCCCAGGGCCTCTAGCCGGTGCAGTGCATCCATCCGGAAGATAACTTGCTCCAGACTTCCCGGCGGCATCATCCGGACCAGAATTCCATCGACCTGGCCCAGGTCGAATCCGCTTGCCAGGACTCTCGACAAACTGCGTCCAACCTCGCCCACGACCTTCGGGAATGGCAACGGATCAAGCTTCACACCCACCAGAGCCGAAGCTCGCGCGAGATCCTGAACATGCCAGCCGAACCCCGAAACCAGCGCCACCAGATGTTTCATCGACTAACCTTGATCGAAAAACGACCGCGCCAGGATCTCGGGCTCGACCCGACCGAATGACTGCACCCGGCCTGTCTCCAGGTTCTGAAAGACAACCTCGGCCGGACTGAAGAGATGCGGATCGACCGCGTAAAAGTCGTTGTTATAGCGAGCAAAAATCGAAGCGAACGGCTCGCCATGATCGCGAGACGCCGATGATGGGACCTTGGGGCCAACCTCTGTCAGACTGGCGTCATCCCCCGTGACGTAGAGCACGACCCGGGCTCCGTAAAGGATCGAGTCATTGGTCCGCCCGATCGCCGCGAGGTCGTTGCGAGCCACCGGCGGCAACGGCGCGACGCCCTGCGCCGAGATGACCCGCTTGAGGTCGAATTTGAGCTCATGAAGCTTGTGCAAGGCGGTCTCGACCGATCGAGCCACCACCTGTAAACCTCCCGCCAGACTGGCCGTGGGCGCGATCAGGAGCGACACTCGACCCGGGGCGACCCGGCAAGCTTCGGCCACCTTGGACACCACCGCCGGGGTTGGCGGCTTGTTCCCTTCGAGAACGCCGATGACCTGATTTGCAGCTTCTCCCCAGCCAAACTCGGCATAGAGCGGTTCATGGGCATAGGCGGCGCGGAACGGCCCGGAGCCCATCGCGAAGAACTTCCCCTCCGAGATCGCCCACCCGGCGTACTGACTCTGCAAACAGGCTTCGAGCGGGTGATCGGTGACCACCTGGATATTCGGGATCGCCTGCCCCTTGATCTCGCCGGGAACGATCGTGACGTCCGCCAGGTCGGCCAGGCAGACCCGAGCCAGGGCGATTCCCGCCCGGAGACCACCGAGGCTGGTGATCCCGAAGTCGAGATAGCGTCCGCCGCCATCAATCGGGTGTTCGGCCACTCGAAGCTCGTCAAGCTGCCCCTTGAGCGACTCGACCAGAGCGAGCCCTCTCGCGTTCAGATTCATCGCCCGCCTCTCAGACTTGCCGCGCCGATGCGACCAGAATCTCGCCTCGTCCTTTTTCGACCCGATCCCCATTGTAACGCTGGATCGCCCGGGTGAAAGCACTGTCCGGAACACTCAATCCCAACTCCCTCAACCGTCGGAGGTAAAGCGTGAGAAAATGCGGTCGGAACGACCCGCTCGGTTCGAAGGCGGGCGAAGGCTCGAAATTTTCGAGCCCGAACAGCGCCAGGGTGCCCCGTTTCATCCCGAAACCGACCGCCGGGCCGACCTCACCAAACCCGAAGACCGAACCGGCGATCATCCGCCGACCCAGGTTCGCGCCGATCCGGCCGCCCACAGCGATCAGCCCGCGACGGAGGAGCAGACCAGCGTCGTCGCCAGCGTCGCCGTCCACCAGGATCATGCCGTCACGCATCCCTAACCGACTCCCAGGCAGCGCGGCACCCAGAAAGTCTCCCGCGTTTCCTCGAATTCTCAAGCTTCCCCCGCGCATCTCGGCACCGGCCCAGTCCCCCGCGGAGCCTTCGACCTCGATCGAACCGCCGGACATCCCGGAACCCAGCCTCGGCCCGGCGTCGCCATGAATCTCGATTTTTCCCGAGGTCATGCCACTCGCGAGCCCACCCATCGAACGCAGGTCTCCCTGGAAGACCCAGTGCTGGTCGGAACCGTCCCCCTCGACCTGAAAGAGGTCGCCGACCTCGACCGTCGAATTCCCC
>JAJYCH010000067.1 GCA_021778575.1 Planctomycetota bacterium | reverse complement strand
ACGCAGAAGAGAAACGCGACGGCGCGGAAGAGCCACACGAAGGCGTCCCGAAAGAAATTGCGAGCGTTGGGTATCAAACTGAGCGAAATCCCCCGGTGCGCCTGGGGAAAGACTTAGCGCTGTAGTACTAGGATACGTCGATTTAGCGTGCTCGTTACAAGGCGAAGAGCGAAACGTCCGAGAAGAACTGGAATTTGTCCATGAAGGTAAAGTTCTGGGAAAGGTCGTCACCTCAGCAAGTTTGTCCTCTGATATCTCGATCATTCCGAAACGTCTGGTATTGCCCAGGTATGAGAGTGGAGAGCCGAGCTATTCCGGTTGGCTTTTGTGCCGATCCCATTCGGACAAGTCATTTACCATTACCCCGGCGAGCGGATCGGTAGATCTTAGGGTGACTGTCGAGCAGCCTGACGCTCAGCGATCGTCTTTTTACCGGATTGGGGTGACGTTTCTTGGTTCGGTACCGGTATCGTCGTCAAAAGAGATGGATGTGATCTTCAAAGTGAAGGATGAGTCTGGCGAGCGTCCGGTGACAGCGCATGTCCTTATTGGTCCAATCGAGCGGTGATCGCCCTTGTCTTAGTTTGTTCCCGTGGTGGAGAACCGAACATGACTGGTCGTTCGCGCCGGAACAGGAGTCGGTCACGAGGATTTACGCTGATCGAATTACTGGTCGTCATCACGATCATCGGAGTTGTCGCCGCCTTGACGGTGCTCGCCATTCAAAGTTCGCGTGCGTCTGCTGCTCGCCTTTCGTGCTCAAACAATCTCAAACAAGTCGGCATGGCGCTTCAGCATCATCAGGTCGTCTACGGCACCTTCCCGCCACAATCGCCTAGGCCGACTTATCTTACGGGCTCAAACTACAGTCATCAAGGGATGAGTTGGCACGTTTTCATTTTGCCGTACCTTGAGAAGGCCGGTCTTTGGGACGCAATCGTGTCCGCGTACAAGGCCGAGGCCGATCCGTTCTCAGCACCACACGCCGGACTTCGCGATGTTGTGATTTCCGAATATATTTGCCCGGCGGATGGACGTCTTGGCCAACCAAAAGCATACCAGACTAATATCTCTCTTTCGTTCACATCTTACGTAGGTATGACTGGATATTCTGACGATTTCAAATCCGGACTTTTTGGGAGCGGCAAAGGGTTGAGCCCCGAGTCGGTGACGGACGGATTGAGCAACACCGTGGCTGTTGGTGAGCGGCCTCCACCTGATTCTTTCAGCCTTGGCTGGTGGTACACGATGCACGACCTCGGTAATGTTCCCCAATCGGCCAACGATTTCGAGGTGCCTGCCGACGGTGGCACCAGTTACGTGGACCCAGGCTGCTCAGGCGAGCTGGCCTCCTGGGCTAACCCTCCCGGAATTCCGCTAAACTTTTTTCGGCAAGGCACTACAACAAACGAATGTGACTCTACCCATTATTGGAGCTTGCACCCTGGCGGGGCAAATTTCCTCTTTGTCGACGGTTCTGTCAGGTTTCTCCGCTACTCGGCGGCCGCACAGCTTCGCAAGCTGGCAACTGTTTCGGGGGGAGAAACCTTGGATGAGTTCTGACAACGAATCAGGCTCACTCCGGCCATTCGAGCAACCGGTTGCTGACCTCGCGGGCGGTGACTACCTCGGCCAGGGGCGAGCGATCCTCTCGGAGCGACCCGAGGATCAGCTCGACCTCCTCACTCGATGGGTCGAGCGGTCGTAACGACTCGACCAGCCGAGGGACGACGGCTCTCCGAGCATGACGCCGGGCATCGGTCACGACGGCCAGAAAGGTGAACGCCAGGCACGCTCCCCCGGCGACCACGGCAACCTTCTCGCGCTCGGGTCGCGTCGAATTCCAGACCAGCGGAAGCCCGAGCATGCAGGCCACGGGCAACAAGAATGTTCCCAGGCAACCAAACTTGGTGGGCTGGTCGAGCCGGGCTTCGTCATTGCGCCGGGCAAGAACCTCGGCCGCCATCAGGAACGGTTCGCGGAGAAGTCCCGCGCGTTCGCCAGGGCTCAGCCTGCGGGCCTTGATCCGTTCTTCGAGCAGGAGTCGCGATGCCCAGTTCCGCCGGAACTCAGGGTTGGTCTCGGCGATCAACTGCTCCAGATTGGCGTCGTCGTCGGTCGAGACGGCCGAGTAATTCGTCGGGTCGGCCGCGCTCCGGAGCCGGCAGGTCTCGCAGACCTTCGATCGCCCGACGTCGAGCCGAGGGCCGGCGGGAAGGTACAGGACGTGCTGATAGCTCTCGATCCGGAAGATCCGGAACGGCCGGACGCCCCGACAGAACGGGCAAAAATCGGCCACCCGTCCAAGCAGCCGGTCGGAACTGATCCGACCGATGGGGATGATCATTCGGTTCCTGGGCTCGTGGACGACTTCAGGTTCTCAACCGTTCGGGCCAGGCGTTCCTGGGCACTTCCAGCTTGAAGTACCGTCGATCGGCTGTCAAGCAGGCTTGCTCTCCGTGACCGACCCGTCGAAGACTTCGCGAAATCAAGCTCCGCCATGTGAATTGTCAGGGTCGATCGACCAGGACCGTCGCCTCGACCAGATTGACGTCGGGCCGAGTTTTCCAGGTTCATCGCTGATTTCCCTCGTTGCCGAACGAAGTGTTTGTCGCTTATAATCCGATACTGGCCCGGTACAACCCTCGTTCAACATTTTCGATCGGCCCGGGGCCGGGTCGAGTTGCGTTTCCAGAAGGGCTCGGTCGTGACTTCCAAGCTCTCCGATTATTTCAACGATTCACCGATCCAGGCGGTGGCTCTCCTCGCCGCGCTGATCGCGATTGCTTCGACACCGATCGCCTTCGCGATTCTCGGTCGAATGGACTGGTTCCAGGCCAGGCGTGGCCGGGTGATGATGAAGCCGAGCTTCGCGTCGATCATCGTCGGGATGCTTCTGGTGATGGGAATCCCCGCGATCTTCGCGGCGCTTGTGATCAAGAGCCAGTACTTCGACAAGGACCGCTACGAGTTCGACCCGAACAAGCCCTGGTCGGTTCTCGAACAAGGGGCGAGGTACGACACGCTGGTCAAGGCGGACGAAGCCGTTAAAGAAAAAGAAAAGAGCCTGAACGAGGAGCGGAAGAACCTGGTCGATACGGTGAAGAAGCTCGATGAAGCGATGCTCGCGATGCGAGCGGCATCGAGCCAGTCTCCCGCCACGGCTCAGACCTTGCCCTCGGTTCTCGAGAAACTGGCGGCGGTTCGTCGCTCGATCGGCGTCGACGCCCCTCAGCAGTTGATGGACTTCACCGCCCCGCCGGCTGCCTTGCCCCCCGGCCCTCCCCAGATCATGTACGCCGCCGCGCAACCCATGCCCTCGGCCATCGGCGCTCCGGTGGCCGCCGCGCCCGCTTCCGCCGGACTGGCAAAGGCCGAGGCCGACGCCGAGCTGGCCGCTGTTCCCGAACCCCAGCGGACCCTGGCTTCGATGCTCCCCCTGGTCGATCTCCCGGCCGGCTGGACCCTGGGCAAGAACGGCACCAAGCACCTCGAATCGTTCAACGCCGAGAACCTGTTCGAGAAGATCGACGGCCGGGCCGAGAGCTTCACCCAGAACAACGTAACGGGAATGGCCTACGCCTCATACCATCCGGTCACGGACGACTCGAACGAGATTCAGGTCTACATCTTCGAGTTCGACCACACCAAGCCGTTCCGGGCCCAGTCGAAATACAACTCGGAGAAGCCCGAGGCCGGGTTTGAGCCGATCAAGATCGGGACCGAAGGTTATTCCTCGGCCGGAAGCCTCCTGTTCTACGCCGACCCCTTCTATACCCAGATCGTCTCGACCAAGGACGACAAGCAGTTCGCGGCGATCGCGCTCGAACTGGCCAGGAAGATCGCCGTCAAACAAGTTCCCGAGCACAGCGAAGGGGGCGAGGCGACGCCCAACAAGGCGACGGCCTTGCAGGACGCTATTTATGCCATGTTCCCCAAGGGACAGGGGCGCGGAGCCCCGACCTACGTGTCTCAGGACGTGTTCGGCTATAGCTTTCTGGCCGACGTCTTCATGGCCGACTACAAAGATGCCACCGTCACCTGGCAAGGCTTCCTCCGCCCGTATGCCACCGACGACGAGGCCAAGGCGATCTTCGAGAAGTACATCGAATCGGCCAGGAAGAACGGCGGCGATCCCAAGGTCCTGTCCACCGAAGGGGCCGACCAATTTTTCGTCAGTTCGAGCATCGGCCTGGTCGACGCCATCTTCCGCAAAGGCAACGTGATTGGCGGGGCCAACGGAGCCGCCGACTCGGCCAATAACGAGGCCAAGGCACGCGAGATGGCCGATACGTTCGCCCGAAGCTTTGTCAGGTCGTTGCCGAATGACCTCCCCAAAGGGGCTCCGGCCGAACCAAAAACCGAGAAACCGACTGAAGGCGAGCAAGACTGATCGTCGATCTCTTCCGGATACGACGTCCCGCCTTCTTACCAGACCCCTATCAGACCCCGACGATTCACCCCTACCCGACCGAGGTCCCCCGATGAGCGAGAAACTGACGCGGACCCAGCAGAAAAATCTGGAACGACTCGGCGGGGTGAACCCGGCCGACCAGTCGTTCTCGAGGAGGCAGTTCGTCAACCAGGTTGGTGGCTTCGGGCTGGTGGCGGGCGGTGCCGTCGGCGCTGGCCTGCTCCTGAAGGACAAGTGGGGCATGGAAGGCGTCAAGCCGCCGCCCCCCGTCAAGCTCAAGGACTACTCGGTCCAGATCAGCCCGAGCCGACCGAACATGGTCGTGGTTCGCTCGCCGTCGCTGGTGACCGAGAATTTCGCCTCGAAGGAACTCGAGACGATCGCTCGCGAGGAACAGGCGCTGAGGATGGTCAAGGCGGCGATGGGGGAGATGAGCGAGCACGGCGTCAAGCACTTCATCACTCGCGGCGATGTCGTCGTCATCAAGCCCAACGTCGCCTTCGACAAGAACCCCGACCTGGGTGCCACGACCTCGCCGGACACGGTTTCGGCCGTCGTCAAACTTTGCCTGGCCAATGGCGCTCGCAAGGTGATCGTCTGCGACAACCCGATCAATAACCCCGAAGGCTGCTTCTTCAAGACCAAGGTCGGCGACGCCGCGCTCCGCGCCGGGGCCGAACTGATGATGCCCCAGAGCAGCTACTTCGAACCGCTCTACGTCGGCGGCGAGACCATCACCGGCACCTGGAACATGTTCTACCGGCCGTTCCGCGAGGCCACCAAGGTCATCGGGATCTCGCCGGTCAAGGACCACAACCTCTGCAAGGCGACGGTCACGCTCAAGAACTGGTACGGACTGCTCGGCAACCCCCGGGCGCAGTTCCACCAGAACATCCACGGGATCATCTCCGACTTCGCTCTGATGATGAAGCCGACCCTGGTCATCGCCGACGGCCGGAAGCTCCTGATGCGCAACGGCCCGACCGGCGGCAGCCTGAACGACGTCAAGAAGTCGGACACGATCGTCGTCGGTACCGATAGCGTCTCGGTCGACTCCTGGTGCATCACCCGGCTCCTGGAGAAGCAGCGGCACGACATCATCTATCTCGACAAGGTGATCAAGCGCGGCCTGGGTGCCGACTGGCGTCCGCAGTATCTCCGCGAGATCAGTGTATGAGCGTCTCCCCTCGCGAGCGTTCCCGCACGAAGTCCCGGTATCGCGAGACCATTCCGCTGATGGTCTCGCGCGAATCGGGTCTTCGCGCGTCGCCGAAGGCGTTCTGGCGGCTCTGCGTCGCCAATCCCGACCTGCGGCTCGAACGGACCGCGAAGGGGGAAGTGATTGTCATGGCTCCGGCGGGATCGGATGCGGGGATGAGGAACCTGAGCGTTTCGTCGCTCCTCTGGCTCTGGAATCGTGAGTCAAAGCTGGGCGTGGCCTTCGATTCCTCGGCGGGATTCAAACTCCCTAATGGCGACATTCGATCCGCTGACGCATCCTGGATCACCAACGAACGCTGGGCGACCGTTCCCCTGGACGAGCGGAAAAAGTTCGCCGCCATTTGCCCGGATTTCGTGGTTGAAATCACCTCGCCCTCGGACAATCTCGCCGACACTCGCAAGAAAATGCTGATGTACCTGAGCCAGGGCGTCCGGCTCGGTTGGCTCCTCGACCTGAAGTCGGGCAAGGCTCTGATCTTTCGCCCCGGTCGTCCGGTTGAATCGCTCGATCGCCCAGCGACGCTCTCGGGCGAAGAGGTCCTTCCCGGTTTCGTGCTCGAACTCAAGGGTATCCTGTTCGATTGAACTCGAATCGCCGCGAGATCCGCGTGATGAGCGTCTCCCCGCAAACCCGACCGAAAACCAGTAACCCTCGACGCGAGACCATCGCGCTGATGGTTCCTCGTGAGTCGGGTCTTTGCGCCTCGCCGAAGGCGTTCTGGCGGCTCTGCGTCGCCAATCCCGACCTGCGGCTCGAACGGACCGACCGGGGAGAAGTGATCGTCATGGCTCCGGCGGGATCGGATACGGGATGGCGAAACGGCAAACTGACCATGAGACTCGGAAACTGGTCGGACGCCGACGGAACTGGCGAGTTCTTCGACTCCTCGACCGGATTCACCCTTCCCAACGGTGCGGTCCGATCGCCCGACGCCTCCTGGATCGTTCGCGACCGCTGGCTGGCGGTTTCCCCGGCTGATCGCAAGCGGTTCTCGCCGATCAGCCCGGATTTCGTGGTTGAGATCCTGTCTCCCTCGGATACGCTGGACGACGCACGCGAAAAAATGTGCGAATACATCGCCCAGGGAGTCCGGCTCGGCTGGCTCCTTGATCCGAAGTCGGGCCTGGTTGAGATCTACCGCACCGGTCAACCGGTCGAATCGCTTGATCGCCCGGCGACTCTCTCGGGTGAAGAGGTCCTTCCCGGTTTCGTGCTCGACCTTCAAGGCATCCTGTTCGATTGAGAAGGGGGCAACGATGGCGACCGTCACAACACCCCGGACCCGGTTCACAACGCAACTCGGCCTGCGCTCTTCGGGCGTCCTGATGACGACCGAGGAATTTGATGCTTTACCCGATAAGGTCTTCAACCGCCGGTTGCGCTACGAGCTGATCAACGGAGTCTTCATCGTGACGCCCCCGCCCGGGAATGGAGAAATTGATCCGAACGACGAGCTGGGCCATCTCATCTGGTATTTCAAGGAATTTGATCCTCGCGGTTCTGTCGTTGACAAGGTTCTCTCCGAACAAACCATCTACGCCACGCCCAACCGCCGACGGGCCGATCGGGCGATCTGGCTCGGCCTGGGACGGGTGCCGGATGTCGAGAACGATATCCCGGCGATCGTCGTCGAATTTGTCTCCGCCAAGAAACGTGATCACAAGCGAGACTATGAAGAGAAGAAGGCCGAATATCTTGCCATCGGCGTTCGCGAATACTGGATTATCGATCGTTTTCAGCGTATCATGACAGTCCATCGCAACCTGCCAGAAGGTGTCGCCTCGCTGGTCGTCCAGGAAACCGAGACGTACCAGACCGACCTGCTCCCCGGATTCGTCCTGCCGCTTTCGCGGATTCTCGCGAAAGCCGACGACTGGCCGGACAAGAAGGCTCCGAAAAAGCGGAACCCGCCCCGTAAGCCCCTCGAGGGAGATCCCCGCTGATGGTCAAGATCCGACGGGCCTACGAGGTTCTCTTCCTCGGGCTCTTTCTGTTTTTCCTGTTCATCACCGACCTGCGCTACCTGAAGGGGTGGCCGGTCTCGTTGTTCCTCGAAGCCACGCCGCTGGTGGCGCTGGCCACGGCGCTCACGACTCATACGATCTACCGGAACCTCGTCTGGGGCCTGGTCGTCATCGCCATCACGATGATGCTCGGCCGGGTCTGGTGCAACTGGATGTGCCCGTTCGGCATCATGCACCACTTCTTTGGCTGGATCGGCAACCGCCGGAACACCAAGCAGATGATCGAGGTCAATCGCTATCGCAAGATCTACGCGATCAAGTACTACATCCTGGCCGCGATGATCGCGATGGCCGGCCTCTGGATCATCCCGGCAGCGCTCGCTTCACCTCGGTTGATCCTCAAGGCCTACAAGGAACATCCCGAGAGCCAGGGGGGATTCCGGTTCGGCGAGGCCGTGGTCGGTCTGTTCCTGATTGCCGCGATTGCCTACGGCCTGATCCGGCTTTATGACCTGGCCTCGCGCTGGCTCAAGCTGGGAGTGATCAACGAGCGATCGCGGAAGATCGCCACCGGAATTCTCGGCATCGCGCTCTTCGGTGGGTTGCTCGCCGCCGGTCCGGGACAGGTCTTCGACGCGGTCGGCTCCGGCTTCGCTCAGGCGGCCGAACAGAACAAGGGGAACGACACCAGTACACTCCAGATCGGCCTGCTCGACCCGATCGCCTTGACCGTCCGGTCGATGACCACGAGCGTCCTCCCCACGGTTCACATGGCGACCGAAGGGGTTTATACCGAGCCTCGCGAATACTGGCAGGCCTGGGTGGTCGGCCTGATCTTCTTTGGCTTCCTGATCGCCAACTGGTACATCCCTCGGTTCTTCTGCCGGGTGGTCTGTCCCCTGGGTGCGCTCCTGGGAGTCTTCAGCCGCTTCGCCCTCTGGCGGATCGATCGCGATCCGGTTCGCTGTACCGATTGCGACCTCTGCCTGAAGAGTTGCGAAGGAGCGTCCGACCCGCATACCGACCTCCGGAAGTCCGAGTGCTTCGTCTGCCTGAACTGCATCGAGGATTGTCCGCACGACGCGCTTCAGTTCCGGTTCCTCCCCCGGAAGGCCAGCGAGGTGACGCTGCCGGCCGTCGGCCGTCGCCAGATGCTCCTGGCCGGGGCGTTCGGCCTCCTGTTCTTCCCGATGACCCGCAAGTCGGGCGGAGTCCGCAAGAACTGGAGCAAGGCGACCATCCGTCCGCCCGGTTCGGTCGAGGAAGACGAGTTCCTCCGCCGCTGCATCAAGTGCGACCAGTGCATCCGGGTCTGTCCGACCAACGTCCTTCAGCCCGCCGTGTTCGAGAGCGGCCTCGAAGGGCTCTGGACGCCGATCATGATCTCGAAAATGGGCTGGTGCGAGCTGAACTGCACCCTGTGCAGTCAGGTCTGCCCGACCGGCGCGATCCGTGAGATCTCGATCGCCGAGAAGCTTGGCGTCGGCCCGTTCGAGTCGAAAGGACCGATCAAGACCGGCACCGCGTTCTACAACCAGGGGCGCTGCCTCCCCTGGGCGATGGATACCGAGTGCGTGGTTTGCGAGGAAGTCTGCCCGGTCAGCCCCAAGGCGATCTTCACCCGGAACGTCGAGATCGTCGATCGCTGGGGGGCGACTCTCCACCTGAAACGTCCGTTCATCGACGCCGAGAAATGCATCGGCTGCGGGATCTGCGAGCACGAATGCCCGGTGAAGGACGACCCCGCCGTCTACGTGACGGCGATCGGCGAGACCCGGAGCAAGACCCGCTCGCTCCTGCTCTCACTCGTCGAGGACGACGCCCAGGATCTCGTCTCGGTCTGATCGGCTCGATCGACCAGAGCCGGGGTGGCTCCACCGCCCCGGCTCATCCCGTTGCAACCTACCGGACCGCGCCCGATCGCTGGACCCCATTCTCGAACGAGTTGGGATGTACCCGTAGTTTCTTGGGTTAGCCAAGCCGCCCCAGGCCAAAAATGTAGGGTGGGTCGAGCCCAAGCGAGCCCCACCATGAATGCGTGGTGGGGCTCGTTGCACTCGACCCACCCAAAGACTCAACAGGGCACCCCCAGAAAATCAGGGTACACCCAACGATTCGTTTCACCGGATCGGCCACTCGCTTTTCTGCCTCGGAATCGGGATCATGGAAGCACTCTTTTGTCAGTGGCTGCACCAGGCCACGACGACGACCCGTAAGGCGTATCGCGACCTGTCCATTGGTCAGTTCGAGCAACTCAAATTCAAGCTCAATTCCGAGAAAGAACTCACGGTCTCCGGCCGTGACGCGCTCCGGCTCGACTACGAAGGAACCGTCCCGCAAGGTGGCAAGGAGTACCACTTCCTGGCGCTGGCGGTTATTGATAAGGAGCGCGTCGTGCTCGTGACCTGCACGGCGCTTCCCGAGAACTTCGCGGCCGTCGAACCGGAATTCCAGGCGTGCATCGCCAGCCTCAAGTTTCCTTGAACAATCCGACAGAACTGGATCGATCGGTTCAGGCGAAATTCAATGCCCTGAACCGGTCCAGACAACGTCCCGGCTCGAAAAGATCGGCCCTTCGACACAGACACGCCGCAGATCGCTCGAACCATCCGCCTGACGGATCGGCGCGACGCAACTGAAGCAGGCGCCAAACCCGCAAGCCATGTGGTTCTCCATCGAGAGGTCACACGGCAGGTTGAATTTCTCGACCAGTCGGGACAGGACCGAAAGCATCGCGGGAGGCCCGCAGCCGACGATCCGGCTGGGCCGCTCGCCGCTCTCCAGCCGTCGGGCCAGGAGATCGGTCACGTAACCCTGATGTCCGACCGAACCGTCATCCGTGGCAAGTTCGACGGCGATCCCCGCTCGCTCGAAATCGGCGACCCCGGCGGCCAGTCCAGCCGTCCGGACCCCGTACAGAAGTGTCGCCGAATCGACGCTTCCCGTTGAATGCCGAACTCCGCCATAATCCGACTGGCCCAGCCACCAGCGCCCGAGCGACAGAAACGGCGTCTGGCCGATCCCGCCCGCCACGAAGATGACCGCCCCACCCGGAGCCGCGCCGAAACCGTTGCCAAGTGGTCCCCAGGTCGTCACGAGGTCGCCGGGTCGGAGCCGGCTCAGGCACGATGTCCCGCGACCGATCACGACATAAACCAGGTCGACGGCGACGGGGACGCCGGAATCGTCGCGAACCACCTCATAGAGCGCGAACGGTCGAGCCAGAAGCGGGTCGGTCCCGCTCGCCGGCTTGACCATGAGAAACTGGCCCGGACGGATCGCCCGGGCCATCACGGGATCATTGATCCGAAGGCGATACGTGTCCGTCGCGATCGGAACATTTTCCAGGATCGCGACGGTTCTCCGAGCGGCGTTTACTGGGGCAACGGCATCCACTCGCTATCCCTCCGTCTCACAATCTCAATCGCGATCCGAGGGCCCTCGGCCCCCCTTGCGTGGCTTCGGCATCGGTCGCGAACCACCACCCGGGGGACGAGGCGCCGGACGCTTCGGTCCCGGACGGAGCGCCCGAGGCTTCGGCCGATCCTCTCGACCCGGTCCAGCACCAGGACCGTCATCGGAGCGCTGATCCATGCCGATCACCCGGCGCTCGCGAGGCTCCTGTTTCGGCGGTGGGCCGCTCCGTCGCGGACCGCCGCCCGACGGCCCCGCAGGACGCGGACCTCGATCGTTCGACGGGCGAGGACCTCCTCCTTCGCGGAACATCCGGGGACCATTCGGACGCGGCGGCCCGTCGTTCTGATCACGACGGTCTTGACCATATCCACCCGGACGACCAGGCGGACGCGGGCCTTGATCGCGGAACTGCCGGGGCGGTCCCCCTTCCGACCGTCGAGGACCATCCCCCTGATCACGACGATCCTGACCATAACCACCGGGACGAGGACCACCGGGACGGCGATCATCGCCACCGGGCCGGCCAGGCGGACGAGGGCCGTTGTCGCGGAACTGGCGGGGCGGTCCCCCTTCCGACCGTCGAGGACCATCCCCCTGATCACGACGATCCTGACCATAACCACCGGGACGAAGACCAC
>JAJYCH010000066.1 GCA_021778575.1 Planctomycetota bacterium | reverse complement strand
GGAACGGGGATGGCGGCGACGGAACCGAGGGAACAGTCGCCGCCGCGTGCAGGCTCAAGAACGGGCTCTGGTCGCCGATCATCTGCAAGAAGCCCTGCCGCGATGGAGTTGATGCGGCGGTTTCAGGGTTCGGCGCCGCGAAAAGCGAACTGGCAGGCTGGTTATTCATCGACAGGAACGGATTATTGGGATCGTTCCTCCCGTCGAGGCCACCAGCCGGCGGCGTAAAGCCGGGATTTGTCCCGGTCGCCGGGGGCAGGGCAGGTGCCGTTGTCGGTGCCGTTGTCGGTGGCGTGGTCGGCGTCGGCAGTTGCGCGGGCCTGGCGGGATTGGTAGTGGCCGGAGGTCTCGGCGCGGGGGCTGGACCCTGGACCCGGATGACCTTGTCGTCGATCTTCCAGTTCTGATTGTCGAGAACTTGCTGCCAGGTTGTCTCGACCTGTGTCGAGGCAGGCGCGGGGACCGGCGGGCCGCTGATCGGCTCGTCTCCCAGGGCGGGAAGCTCCAGGGAAGCCAGCCCCGCGAGGATCAAGATTATAATTCGGGCGTGGATCAAGGGGACTTCCTCGCGCCGGTCCAGGAGTTCCGAACAATTTACCAGTTCTCGATCTTGTATTCGGCATAATCGTTACATTTCGTGAGCTTGTCCGGCCGGAGTCTCGAAACTGCAACGCCGTTCCGACCAATTTCCGGGCAATCAACGAGTAACGATCATGAACTCTGTCGAAGAATCACGAAACGTCGACGAATCCAGCAACCAGGGCTTGACCCTCGGCGACTTCATGTTCCTGATCGCTTCGGCGGCGGTCAGCCTGTTTTTGTTACGGATCGCCGCCAGCCTTGGGCTTTTCCACCACGACCCCAAAGCCGACTGGCGGGTGGAGTTTATCGAATATCTCTCCGTCACGAGTGGTTGCGTCCTGGTCCCGCTGACTCTCGTGGTGCTGATCGCTCGCGGATTCGATCGCCGGACTTCCCGGCAGGAAGTTGTTCAAGGGGCCGGTTTCGTGGCCTGCGTCGCCGTCTGCGTGTCGGCCATTATCCCCGTCCTCTATTTCGTGGTCCGGGTCGGTACGGCGAGCGAACTCGATCGGTCGAGTGCCTTGACCGTCGAATACAACAACTTTTTCGGTCGCTTGAAATTTGCCGCCGGCCCGATGATCATCGGCGCGTGGCTCGCCCTGGCTCTGACCCGTCGGCGGTGGCTCAGCCCCAGTCCGATGGATCGACTGGGATGCCTGGTCGGAATCAGTTTTATCGCCATTTACTTGTATCAAGAAATCTACTATCTAATTCTCCGGTTCTTACCTTGATCGAGGTCTTGATCTCGGCAACGATCGTCTCGGTTTCCGATCCGGATTGAACCTTATCTCAGGGCGGCAAGCAAGGATGAAAAGTCGCGTGCTGGTCTGGATCATGGCCGATCAGCTAATGCTCGACCACCCCGCGCTGGCGGTTGCCGAAGCGGCGGCGGGCGGTCGCGACGGAGTGCGGGTTGTCCTGGTCGAGAGCCGGTCATGGCTCCGGCGTTTACCGTATCATCGGAAGCGCCAGGTTCTTTACCTCAGCGCCGGGCGGCACTTCGTGGCGGAACTGAAAGCCGCCGGTTATCACGTCGACCGGATCGAGGCCGATGACAGTCGCGCGGGGCTCGCGCAGGCCATCCGGAAGCACAAGCCAGGCCGATTGATCGCACTTGAAGCGGCCGAATATCCGGCCCGAATCTGGCAAACCGCCTCGATGGCGTCGGACCTCGGGCTGCCGGTCGAGGTTCTCCCCAACACGATGTTTCTGGTCGGTCGGTTCAACCCGATCGCCGATCCGGAACCGGGTAAGCGCTATGTGATGGAGAATTTCTATCGGGCGATCCGCCGGAAGTTTGGCCTCTTGATCGAGCCGGATGGCGAGCCATCGGGCGGGAAATGGAATCTCGACGCCGAGAACCGCAAACCGCTGCCCAAGGGGCATCAGCCGCCGCCGATACCCCGGTTCGAGCCCGACGCGATCACCCGGGCGGTCATGAAGGAAGTCGAAGCGGCCGGATTCGGTGTCGGCTCGACCGATGGCTTTGACCTGGCCGTGACCCGTGCCGATGCGGAAGCCGGCTTCGCCGATTTCCTCGTCGAGCGACTGCCCGATTTCGGGCGGTTCGAAGACGCGATGTGCGCCGACCAGGGGGTCCTGTATCACTCGGTCCTCTCGCCCCAGATGAACCTGGGCTTGCTTGAGCCGGAACGGATGGCCCGGGCGGTCGAGGCGGAATATCGGGAAGGGCGAGCACCCCTGAATTCGGCCGAAGGTTTCATCCGACAGGTCGTCGGCTGGCGTGAATTCATGTACTGGCAATACCATCGCCAGATGCCGGAACTGCGCCGGGCGAATTCGTGGGAGGCAAAACGTCCTCTGCCTCGCCTGTTCTGGGATGGCCAGACCGAGATGCGTTGTCTGTCGTCGGTGGTTAATCGTCTAATCAAAACGGGGTATACGCATCATATCGAACGGTTGATGATCCTTTGCAACTTTGCCCTTCTGGCCGGAATTGATCCAGCGGCCGTCGCCGATTGGTTTTTGACGTTTTATATCGATTCACATGACTGGGTTGTTCTGCCCAACGTGATCGGAATGGGCCTCAATGCCGACAACGGGATCACCGCGACGAAGCCGTATATCGCCTCCGCCAACTATATACACAAGATGAGTGACTTCTGCGGCACCTGTGCCTACAACCCGAAATCGCGGACGGGAGTCGATGCCTGTCCGTTTAACAAACTTTACTGGAACTTCCTGATCGAGCACGAGGCCAGGCTACGCGCCAACCCTCGGCTCGGCCCTGCGGTTCTCGGACTTTCTCGGGTCAGCTCGACCGAACGCGATCAGATTCAGACCGAGGCCCGAGAGTTCTTGAGCCGGCTCGAACCGTATTGATCACTTGAAGATCGCATTCAGTTCATTGGCGAGCCGGACCGACGCTCGGGCCATCTGCTCTTTCAGGAGCGGTTCGGTTCGCTTGAGATAGGGCTCGCCCAGGATCACGCCACTGGCGAAGGGGCGGGGGTCGTTGGCGTTCTGGCGATAGGCGAGTTTCGCGACCTGAAGGCTCTCGTCGGCCCAGTCGTCGACGGTCCCCTTCGACCATTCCTTGGTGGACTCAGCGGTGATCTGCCGATCGATCCGATCGGTCCAGGCCCGGTCGTTGCCGCCGATCTTGTGGATGAGGTCCGAGTCCCAGAGCCGGTGCAAGTTTGTCCCTTCGTTGAAGAATTGCACCTGGGTCAGGTTTCCGCCCTTGTCGTTGTTGTCGCCGACGTGAAGCGGCTGATGAATGTCGGAGACGAAGTGGACCAGGAACAAAAGCGCTCGCTGGCGCTCCTTTTTGGGCTTCGACTTATCGGCCAGGAGCTTGCGAAAGTGCTTGATCTGGACGACGACGTTATCATCGCGATGGATCAACTTCGGGTCGAACTTCTTGTCGCCGATCGGCACGTTGATGTAGTGCCAGCTCGCGCTGTCGGGCACGGCCTGATGGCCGTCGGTATCGGCCCAGTTGGCGATGTCGGCCAGGGTGTCCCCTGGTAGAAGAAGATCCTTGATTGCGGCCCGGGCTGCCGGTGTCAATCGGCCCTCGGCGGATCGGGCGATCACCCGGTGGCCTTGCGGCCCCCAGGCGAACGCCGATGAGATCGAGGTCGACATAAATGCGAAGGCGGTCAAACAGGTAATCAGTCGATTTGTCGAATGACGGATCATCGGTGGAGTACTCGTGCGAGGGATCGGGGAATCCTGTCGGTCACTTCACCGTGATGATCTCTTTGATCTTACCGAATTCCCCTTCCTTGATCCCTTTCACCTTCATGATGTCTTCGATCGTCTCGAATTTCTTCTCGGCGCGATAATCAAGGATCGCCTGAGCCTTGACGGGTCCGATCCCGGGCAGTTCGTCGAGGACTTCCTTGCTTGCCGTGTTGATGTTGACCTTCGTTCCGGGCGGCAGCTTGGCCGTGGTGGTTTCCTTGGGCTTGGCCTTTACTTCGGTCCTGGCGGCCTTCGGCATTTCGGCCTTCGTTTCGGCGACCTTTTTGGCGGCTTCTTCCTTCAACTTGGGCTGGGGCTTCGCCTTCTCCTCGACCTTGGCGGTGCCGAACTTGACCCGGCCCTTGAGAGCGTCGAGCTTCTCGGCCCCGATTCCTTTGAGTTTGGCGATCGAGGCGTAGTCGGCGTGCGGTCGGGCGGCGATGATCTCCTTGGCGATCGCCGGACCAACTCCGGGTAGCGTCTCGAGCTTTTCGATCGAGTCGGTATTGACGTCAACGGGCGCTGGTAGTGGCTTGACCTCGACCAATCCCTTGAGCTTCTCGAACGTCGTGGCCGGAACGCCGGCGCCGGCCAGGTCGGCGACCGTTTTGTGAGGGCGACTGTCGATAATTTTGCGGGCATAGCTCGCGCCGATCCCCGGCAACGTCTGAAGATCCTCGGCCGAGGCCGAATTCAGGTCGATTGGTCCTTTTGCGGCTTCTTCCGTCTTGGCCTTTTCCTTTTCCTTGGCTTTGGCCTTGGTTTCACTCTTGCTGGTTTGAGCCGGCGCAAGGGTGGACAGTCCCAGTGACAGGGCAAGAGCCAGTGTCACGGTGCAGAATCGTCCGAGAGGGAGGGCTCGCGTCAAGAACATGGCACAACCTCGTAGCGCGAAGGAACCGAGGGAGAGTGGCAGCCGCTGGAAATGACCGAGTAATCGAGCATATCTTGGTTCGGCGAACGTCGCAAGTTCGCCGAAAGTCTCTTGTTGCGGATCGTGTTGTAAAACCGCCACGACGGGAAAAGTACCCCCCCCACTTTGGTTTCTTTCCTGATTGGCGATCCCTGGTCTCTACGGCTTGATTCGGGCCGATCTCATACTTCGGGACAAACGTCGAGGTGAGTGACAACCAGGTCTCGCTTGCAAGGATCGAGACGAATGGTTAAACCCGATACGGCGAATTCTGCCACGATAAGGATCTATTGCTTCATGCCTCGCGTCATCTGCGGCCAATGCTCCCGGGAGCTGGATTATAGCGGCTCCGACCGTCCCAGCTTTTGCGCGTATTGCGGCCAGTCGCTTCGTCCCTCGACGACCGAGGTGACAATCGATCGCCTCTCGGATCAGGCTCATCCCTTGATCCGTGGGGAGGAAACGGTCGATTACATACCGACGACCGTGGTCCGGGCTCGCACCGAGACACCCGAGCGAGTCAAGGGTTATCGGTTGATCCGGCAACTTGGTCGAGGGGGGATGGGCACGGTCTACGAGGCGGAGGATTCGCGGCACGGGCGGAAAGTCGCTCTCAAGATCATCGCGCCGGGTTACGTCGATTCGGCCGGCGCGGTCGAGCGATTTCGCCAGGAGGGCCGGCTTGCCAGCTCGCTGGCGCATCCTCGGTGCGTGTTCGTGCTCGAAGCCGATGAAGACGATGACGGCCGGCCATTCATCGCCATGGAACTGATGACCGGCGACACCCTTCAGGATCTGGTGGAGAAGGGGGGACCACTCGGCGTCGGCGACGCGGTGGTCAAGATTCTCGACGTGATCGAGGGGTTGCGCGAGGCTCATCGACTGGGTTTGATTCATCGCGACGTCAAGCCATCGAATTGCTTTCTCGATAGCGATGGTCGCGTCAAGGTTGGTGATTTTGGCCTGTCGAAGTCGCAATCCGGCGCGGCGCATCTGACCAGGACAGGCGCGTTCCTCGGCACGCCGCTTTACGCGTCTCCCGAGCAGATCAAGGTCGATGCGCTCGACGGCCGGACCGACGTTTATTCCACCTCGGCCACGCTGTTCTTTCTGCTGACCGGCCGGGCGCCGTTCGACCGGGGCGATGCTTCGGCGACGATGGCTCGGATCGTGACTGATCCGGCGCCTTCGGCTCGACAGGTCCGCCCCGAAGTTCCGATCGGGCTCGATCGGGCGATCCGCAAAGGGCTGGAACGTGATCTCGACCGGCGTTATCGCGATCTCGACGAACTCCGGACCGCCATCCTGCCGTTCGTGCCCGGTCAGGTCCCGGCGGCGAAGGTGGGACTTCGGATCGGCGCTTACCTGTTTGATTACTTTGTTCTTGCTCTGTTCTTGCTTCTCGTCTTCGAGTTCCCGTTGACCGGGATGGTCCGTTTGGGAATCAGTCTCGCGACGACGCTCGTTTATTTCACCATCAGCGATGGTGTCTGGGGCGGCTCGCCGGGAAAGTGGTTGCTCCGGCTCCGGGTGGCTGGGATCAGCGGTCTGGAGATCGCCGGAGTGGGTCGGTCGTTCCTCAGGGCGGTGATCTTCCTGATCATCGCCGACCTTCCGATCGATTGCCTCTGGTATCTGAACGCGCCCGAGATGATCCAGAATGGCAGCCTGCTGCTCGAGATTTTCGGTCTCGTCGTGCTCGGACTGACGATGCGGTTCAAGGGAGACGGTCGCAGCCTGCACGACGTGATTGCCGGAACCCGAGTGGTCAGCTTGCCGCGGGACCAGCGGCGACGCGTCGCGGACCCTCGACGGTCGCTCGGTCGCGATCGCGGGAGTGTCCTGCGACCGGTCGGGGTGTTGCAGAGTGTCGGTCCGTACAAGGTTCGGGGCGCGATCCGCTGGGAGCCGGATCGTCGGGTCGTGGCCGGTGAAGATTCGACGCTGGGGCGCGAGGCCTGGATCGTGATCCGACCGAAAGGAAGCCCCGCGCCCGATGCGGCGCGGCGCGAGATCGCCCGGGCGACCCGCCCGCGCTGGCTGGCCGGTGGCGAACAGCACGAAGGACGCTGGGACGCCTTCGTTGCTCCCGCCGGTTGTCCGGTCGCGGATCTGGCCGGACCCGATGGTCTGACCTGGCATGAGACGCGCCCGATCCTCGAAGACCTGGCCGACGAGCTGGCCTCGTCGTGTCGCGAGTTGACCTTGCAGACGGGATTGACGGTCGACCAGATCTGGATTCAGCCGGACGGCCGGGCGATCCTGGTCGACTCGCTCGGGCTGACCGCGTCGTCGGTGGACTCCGACGGACTGGCCGACCAGGCTCGGGCGCTCGACTTGCTCCGGAAGGTGGCGGCGGTCGCGCTCGAAGGCGGACGACGTCGTTCCGACAAGGTTCCCGAGAAGATCAGTAGCCCCGTGCCGATCCATGCCTCGGCGATACTCAACCGGCTTCTGGGTGGCAAGAACGCTTACCCCTCGGTCGATGCGTTCCGGGCCGAACTCGAAGCGACCCGTCACCAGCCGACCGAAGTCGCCATCGGCCAGCGAGCCACTCACCTCGGCGTGATGGCGCTGTTCCTGTCACTGGGCCTGGTGGTCGCCTATTCCTCCGCGTACTTCCTGATCGACGGCCCGCTGGATCAGGCGCTGGTTGAGATCGCCCAATCCAACGAGTTTTCGATCGAACCGGTCCGAAAAGTGGTGGCCTTGGTATCGATCGGTTCGTTTCCGTTACTCTGGGTGGTCTGGAACCTTCTCGCGAGGGGAGGAGTGGCGCTCAAACTGGCGGGCCTGGGCCTGGTCCGATCCGATGGACGGCTTGCTCCTCGCTGGCGGTGTTGCTGGCGAGCGCTGCTGGTCTGGACCCCGGTGACGGTCCTCCTGCTGGCATCGGTCTGGGTCCACTGGAGGATTCCGACGGTGGACTGGCCCGGCTGGTTCGTGTTCGGGCTGGCAGTTGCCTTGCTGCCGCTCTACGTTGTGTCGGCGCTGTTGCTCCCGCATGACGGGCCACACGACCGGCTCTCGGGCTTGCGGGTTGTCCCTCGCTGATGGTGGACTCGAACCTATCGCTTCCCATAGACTGGTGCCGCAACGCCGATGGTGGGACCGTCGGATGATCGGACTGGCAACGGGTCACCGGGAGGTTCGCAATGAAGCGGTGGATGCTCACTACGTTTGGCTTCGTCCTGGCGTCGAGCCTGGTTCAGGCTCAATCAAGCTATCGGCTTCCCCCACCCGAGGTCGTCAAGATCCTCGACACTCCGCTCCCGCCGGCCATCAACGAAAGCCCGACCCGCGAGACGCTTTTGCTGGTGGACGTCGAAGGCTATCCACCGATCAAGGAGCTGGCCCGGCCGATTCTCAGGCTGGCGGGTGTCCGGATCGACCCCGGTCTGGGTGGTCGCCAGCGAACGGTCCGGTATTCGGGGATCACGATTGTTCCGCTCGACGGTCGACCGCGCTTGCGGGTCGAATTGCCGCCCGGGGCTCGGATCGGGATGCCGATCTGGTCGCCCGATGGGTCGGCGTTTGCCTTCACGCGCGACCTGTCGGACGGTATCGAACTCTGGGTCGCCGACTCGAAGACGGGTCTGGCTCACGCGATCCCGGAACTGAGGCTCGTCGACGTTCTCGGTCGCGGGTTCGAATGGGAGGATTCGAGGCATCTCCTGATTCAGCGAGTCGCGCCGGGCCGGGGGGCCGCTCCGGCTGAACCCGAGGCTCCGTCGGGACCGAATATCGAGGAAGCCTCGGGCAAGGTGGCCCAGGTGGCGACCTATCAGGATCTGCTCAAGAGCCCGCGTGACGAGGAGCTTTTCGCTTATTACGCGACCAGCCAGCTCGCCCGGCTCGAAGCCGCCACCGGCGCGATCGCGTCGATCGGTGAGCCGGGACTGATCGCATCGGCCGAGGTCTCGCCCGATGGCAAGTATATACTGGTGACGACGCTCAGAACTCCGTTCTCGTACCGGGTGCCCTATCAGTCGTTCGCGAAAACGATCGTCGTGCTCGACACTGCCGGCAAACTGGTCAAGACAATCGCCGACCTTCCCGTCGCCGACGATACGCCACGTCAAGGAGTTCCAAAAGGGCCAAGAGGGGTCGGCTGGACCCCCAACGATTCGGCCTCTCTGATCTGGGCCGAGGCGCTCGACGGCGGCGACCCGACCCGGAAGGCCCCGTACCGCGATCAGTTGATGGTTCTCGATGCACCGTTCACCGACATGCCGGGCGAGCTTCTCAAGGTCAAGCACCGTTTCACCGGGCTGAACTGGTTGACAGACGGTCGGGTCTTGCTGACCGAGACCGATCGCGATCGCCGCTGGCGAACCACAAGTCTGATCAATCTGAAGAATCTCGAGAATCCCCAGATCATCTTTGACCTCTCGATCAACGACGCCTATGGCAACCCGGGCACGCCGGTGCTTCAGACCCGACCTGATGGTCAGTCGGTCATCCTTCAGGACGGCGATAGCATTTATCTGCTCGGTCGAGGGCGGGCGAGTCTGGTGATCGGCCCTTTCTCGATCGGATGGATCTGAAGACGCTCCAGAAGGTGCGGCTGTTTCAGTGCGGGTCGGGCGTCTACGAAACACCGCTGGGATTCGTCGGCTCGTCGCGAACCCGGATCTTGACCGAGAGTCAGTCGAAGACCGAGCCGAACAACGTTTATGTGCGTGACTTGAAGTCGGGAGAGCGGACGAAGCTGACCGACTTCAAAGATCCCGCGCCCGAACTGACCGGGGTAACCAAGGAATTGATCAAGTATCGCCGGGCCGATGGCGTACCCCTCTCAGGGACGCTCTACCTGCCGCCCGGTTACCAGACGGGGACCAGGCTTCCGCTGATCGTCTGGGCGTATCCCCTGGAGTATTCCGACGCCGCGACGGCGGGACAGGTCCGGGGCTCGCCCGACCGATTCACCTCGCTTCGGGGCGATTCTCCCTTGTTTTTCCTCACGCAAGGGTATGCCGTGCTGATGGACGCGACGATGCCGGTCGTCGGCTCGCCCGACACGATGAACGACACGTTTGTCGAGCAAATTGTCGCCTCGGCCCGCGCGGCGATCGAGACACTCGACGCCAAAGGGGTGATCGATCCACAGCGAGTCGGCGTCGGCGGCCATAGCTACGGCGCGTTCATGACGGCCAACTTGCTGGCCCACTCCGACCTCTTCGCCGCCGGGATCGCCCGATCCGGCGCGTACAATCGGAGCCTCACGCCGTTCGGATTCCAGAGCGAGCGCCGGTCGTTCTGGGAAGCGACCGACCTTTATATGAAGATGTCGCCCTTCACCTACGCCAACAAGATCAACGAGCCGATCCTGCTGATCCACGGCGAGGCCGACAACAACACCGGGACATTTCCGATCCAGTCCGAACGGCTATTCCAGGCGATCAAGGGAGGAGGGGGGACCGCTCGGCTGGTCATGCTGCCGCACGAGTCGCACGGTTACCGGGGCCGCGAATCGGTGCTTCACGTCCTCGCCGAGATGTTCGACTGGGCCGACAAACACGTCAAGAACCGGGCGACACCGGCCCCGAAGTGAATCTGGCCGCTCACCGGAGGGCAGGGGAATCAATCACCTGTCCTCCATTCTGGCTAATCGGGGCGTTCCGATCACCGGGTCCGACCGTTACCGTGGAGTAACTCGGATCTCTCCCAGGTCCCGGTTCTCGCCCGGTTCAAGCTTGAGGGCGTCGAGGATTGAGGGTTGATAGACGCTGGGTTGGTTCGGGTTCGCTCCCGGCCTCGGGACCTCGACGAAACCGATGAAGTTAATCTTCGCGGTCAAGCCGGGACAGATTCCCTGGACAGTAAAGCGGCCATCAGCGTCTGTGATCGTGGCCGGAGGTCTGGGTAACCTTTCGACCTGGTTCGGATCAGCCACCTCGAATTGAACATTCATCCTTGCCGCCGCGATCGGCTGACCGGCTGGGTCCAGTAATCGGCCTGACAGGGTCGGAGCCACCTGCATGGTGATCGTCACCGGTTCGGTCGAGTCGCCCTTGATCTGGAAGTGGGCGAAGAATTTTCCATCGGCACTCAGGGCCACGCATTCACGCAGACGGGTGGGATCAAGACCGAGGATCTCGATCCGATCGCCATCGAGAGCGACCGTCTGCGAGGAAGCAAAATCGACGACTCCCGAGAGCGAGACGCCACGTACCGGCGCTCCCGCTGGCGAGGTGAACCGGACCTCGCGTGTTCTCGGTTTGGGGATCGTGATATCCAGGTTGAGCGATTCGGTAGCCGCTGGCGGGTTGATTACCTTGTAGGCAATAAAGGACCGGAGCGAGATCGGACCGAATGCACCGGGCAAGCTTGCCTCGTCGGTGCCGGGAACCGACCCCGCTCCGTCGACAGTTAAGCGACGGGTGAGGTTCGGCTCGGCGAATCTGCGATGGGTTCCCCGGCTCTCGGGCCAGGGATTGAACATCGAGAACAGTCCCGTACCGTAGTAACGTTGAAACATCAGGACGCCTGGTCCCGGGGGGACGACCAGTCGAAAGGTCCCGTCCTCGTTGATGGTGGAGAGACAATCGCCCGGCACATCGTTACCCGGTAGAAGCTGATAATAGCGGGCCAGGTCGCCTTGGCTCGCCGTCTGGTTGCCGGCCAGCGGCATGTAGTAGAGGAAGCCCGCCCGGAAATAGCCGGACGGGCAATCCTCGAAATCATAAGCGGAGAGCGGTTTGCCGGTTCTTTCCTCGATCACCCGACCAGTGACAGTCACTCCGGCTCCGAGACGGAAGTTCTCGATCGACTCGCCGGGATTCGGACTGTCGACGATTTCTCGGGCCTGGCCCAGGTAGGGGCCACTTCCCCCATGAATACCAACAGAACCGCCGAGTTTGAGCGAGATCCGGGCGTGAAGATCATCGCGGACGATCCGGAACCGCCCTTGGGAGTCGGTCCGACCGGCAGCGCCGTAGGTGTTGGGGTCGATCACGACCCGGACCTCCTGGTCGGCGACAGGGCGACCGGTCCG
>JAJYCH010000065.1 GCA_021778575.1 Planctomycetota bacterium | reverse complement strand
CGCTCAAGGAGGAGTGACCCATGGTAGTCCTGAGCAGGAAGCTCGGTCAACGGTTCCAGGTCGGCGGCGACATCAAAGTGACGATCGTGAAGATCGACCGGAACTCGGTCCGGATCGGCATCGAAGCCCCGGACGACCTCCCGATTCATCGCGAGGAGATCGCCATCGTCGAGCGGGAACGGATCGCCGGCCTGTTCGGGGTCGATGTTACCTGAACGAGCCTGTTCCTCCGCGAACAGCGTCGATCACGCGAATCTCGGCTGATGATCTCGGGCCGGAGTGATTGCCGGCCCCGACACCCCCCCCACCGAGATCAACTCACCATCCTGCGCGCCTTCGCGCCGATCTTGTCCGCATTCCCAGTCACGTCGACATCCGATTTGCCAGTTCCCCCCACCTCGATTTTACCATTCCCCAAAAATCGACCAGTCCATCGCCGATGAAGTCCGCGAGTTGCTCATCGTTACCATTCCGCGTTCTGGAACCTCGCGAAATCCTTCTTCGACGGTACTAGCCTAATTTTGTTGTTAATTTTAAACGTCTTTATTGAAACTTGTTCCGTTCTCGGGCTATAGTTTCTCCATTGCCGACGAAGTCACTTCGTTCTGGTCAACGTTCGACCAGGATCATCCATAAAATCGCCGAGTGCCGACAATGATGTCGTTCACCTAGTTACGCGTGAGCGTGCGGTCGCCCCTGCGCGAACTCTGGATCAGCCACGGTTTCGTGCGAGAAATCAGAAAACCCGATCGCCTTAGTCTCAGCCAATGAGTCGGAGTTCCACCATGGATTCAAGGGCCAGGAGTGGTTCCACGCCTCTGACGGGTTTGCTGCAGCTTCAGGAAGCTCTCGACAACTTACAGGAAATGGCGGATGCCTATCACCGATGGTCGAACGATCCGGACACTTCGATCATCGATCACTGGTCCGCACCGGGTCCTGACAACTCCAGCCGCCGGGAACTCCTTGAGGCTTTTGCTGAACTGCTGAAGGATCAATACTCCAGGCGCTATCCGACGGATTTCTTAAATCCGTACCCCGCTCTCACGGAGTTTTCTCCGGAAATCTCCAGTGGGTTGCGAGAAGGTCCGTGCCCGCGATCAGGACCGCGGTTCGAGGTGATCCGCCCTCATGCCGAGGGAGGACTCGGGACGGTTTCCGTTGCCATCGACCGTGAGCTGAACCGCGAGGTCGCGTTCAAACAGATTCACGTTCGACAGGCCGATAATCCCGCTCGGCGCGATCGGTTCTTGATCGAAGCCGAGATCACCGGAGGACTTGAACATCCCGGGATCGTCCCGGTTTACAGCCTGGGCCATTCCAGCGACGGCCGCCCTTATTACGCGATGAAACTGATCAGGGGCGAAACTCTGGCCGACGCCATCGAGCGATTCCACGACCGATCGCCGGCACGCGACTCAAGAGCCTGGTCCTTCGAGCTTCGCAAGCTTCTCCGGCGATTCATGGACGTCTGCAATGCGGTCGATTACGCCCATGGACGAGGCATTCTGCATCGCGACCTCAAACCCAGCAACATCATGATCGGAAAGCATGGCGAGACCCTGGTCGTCGACTGGGGACTGGCCAAGCCGATCGGCGCAACCGAGACCGATCGCGATGACGAAGGTCCGCTCCTGATCTCGCCGGAGAGTGGCGAAACTCTTCCCGGATCGACCGTGGGTACACCCGCGTTCATGAGCCCCGAGCAAGCCGCGAGGGACAGGCCGCCGCTGGAACCAACCTCTGACGTCTACAGCCTGGGGGCCACGTTTTTCTGCTTGCTGACCGGCCGGTCTCCGTTCGTCTCGAAGGAACCGGGCCGGATTCTCGAGGATGTTCGGGCGGGGAACTTCCCTCGACCGCGCGAGATCAAGCCGAGTTTGCCTCGGCCGCTGGAAGCGATCTGCCTGAAGGCGATGGCACTCAAACCCACCGACCGCTACGCCTCGACCAGGGAACTCGCCGACGAGATCGAACGCTGGATGGCCGATGAACCGGTCGTGGCGTTTCGTGAACCGATCGGCCCGAGGGTCGGCCGCTGGGCCCGACAACATCGAACGATGGTCGCGGCGGTCCTGGCCGGTTTGCTGGTCGCGACCATCTCCCTCGGACTGGTCCTGGCCGTCCAATCGCGAGCCAACGACAAGCTGCGCGAGGCGAACGCCCTGGCGAATCGGATCAATCATTCGCTGGTCGAAGCGAATGCGCGGGAAGCCAGGTCGAACCAGGAATTGCAAGCCGCGAGTCTCCGCGAACGAGCCCGCTTCGACCTGGCGCTGGACGCCCTCCGAACCTTTCACAACGGGGTCAGCGACGACCCCCTGCTCCGCGAAGCCGAATTCGCGGGGCTTCGCTCGCGGTTACTCCAGGGAGCCATCGCGTTTTACCGGAGGCTGGAATTCCAACTCGCCGAGCAGCACGATCGGACGTCACGCGAGGCCACCGCTCGGGTATACAGTCAGATCGCCCATCTCGAAGCCCGTTATGGAACGCGCCAGGAGATCCTGTCCGCCTACCGGAAAGCCCTGGAGCTTCGAAGAGCCCTGGCTGAAGAATCGCCCCAGGACCCCAAGGCGAAGGCCGAGGTCGCTTCGTGTCTGATCTCGCTCGGAGTGATGGTCCGGAGTCTTGAGGGTGCGTCAGCCAGTTTGCATTTACTGGAAGAAGCCCGATCGATCCTGGAAGTCGTCGGTCATCTCGCGCCGGCGAATCGCTGGTTTCAAGGTCTTCTGGCCCAGGCGGAAATGGAGCATGGCGAATCTCTGAAACTCTTGAAACGGAATCAGTTGGCTCTGGAAGCCTTCGATCGCGCGTTGAAGATCCAGGAGAAACTCGCCCAAGAGGACCCCGGCTCGCTCGGCCCGAGAGACGCTCTGGCAACCCTGTTGAACCGTCGAGGAGTCCTTCAAATTTTCATGAATCGCCACCGCGACGCTCAGGAGACCTTGAAGCAGGCTCGCGCGATCCTTGAGCAGTTGATTCAGTCCGATCCGGCCAATTCTCGGTTCCAGCTCGAACTCTCCGGTGTGCTCAAGGATCTTGGCGACCTGATGTCCTGGTCCGGCAGGATCGACGAATCCCTCAAACTCCACGAGCGAGCCCTGGCGATCCGCGAGTCACTGTCGGCAACCCTGCCGACGTCGGCCGCCTACCGGGTCTTAATCTCGCACAGTTTGCTGGCGACCGGACAAATTCATGTCTTGAAAGGAAATCAATCGTTCGCCGTCGAGGCCTTTCGTCGCTCCGCCGCGCTCCAGGAAGGACAGGGACTGTCCTCGGTTGGCCTCTATAACCTGGCCTTGACCCGAGCTGATCTGGCGCAATGCCTGACCGGCGCCGAGCGAGCGACCGAAGCCGACCGCGCGGCCATGACCTTTCGTCATGCGATTCAACTGGGACATCGCGATTTCGCGGCGATTCGTTCCGTGGCGAAATCTCGATCCTGTCTGGGGGAATCCGCGGAATTTCGGCTCCTGATTCTCGACCTGGACTTTCCCGAGAGCCCTTTTGACACATCTCCGGCAACGGATCGGGCCATTTTGACCCATCGCTAAATTATTCTTGTTCGGCCGTAACCTGTCGGCGGTTCTTGCGGATTTATTATTGAGGGACGAGGGATCACGGATCGATGGGACAGAACCGCGAACCGACCCACCACCTGTTGGCCCGAGCGGAGAGTGGTGATTCGTCGGCTCGTGATCAGTTACTGGAACGGTATCGGGAGCGTCTGAAACGGTCGGTCGCCTTGCGTCTCGATGATCGACTGTCCGCCCGGCTCGATGCGTCCGACATTGTCCAGGAGGCCCTGACCACCGCCGCCAGACGGCTTGATGATTATCTCGTCCAGCGGCCGATGCCGTTTCTCGACTGGCTCAAGCGGCTGGCCCGCGATCGAATCATCGACGCTCACAGGACTCACATCATGGCGGAACGCCGGAGCGTGGCCCGCGAAAATCCTCGGCCCAAGGCCGGCACCAACGAATCGGAGGACCCTACCCAATCCCTTTCGCAGTACGAACACTCCGAAGCACTCGACCGGGCCGACCGGCTCCTCGAACTTCAGGATGCCTTGAACCTCCTCAGACCAGGTGATCGTCAAATTGTGACCATGCGCCACTTCGAGAATCAGACTCCGGCGCAGATCGCGCACTATTTCGGGATCACAGAGGGAGCCGCGAAGGTTCGAACCGTTCGCGCACTTCTCCGGCTCCGTGAGATACTCTCCGACCGCTGATCGACGCAGACAGTGGTTGGACCACGCAACGACGCGTTTTTTCCGTGATCGCCATTTTCCGAAGAGCCGGTTGGGGGTCGCCACGGCCTTGACTCCCCTGAGCAAGCCCACGGGCGATTCCCACGCTCGACTGAAGGAGCACCCGAAAATGCCCAGCCCATTGCTCATCAGCGAAGTCACCACGCGCACGCTGGCAGCCCTGTCGCGCTGCTTCAAGGACGGGAATGATTCCCGAGCCGTGATGATCATGAAAGCCGAGATCCGACAGATCGCCCGGGAAATCGCCTCCTGGCAACTGAGCGGCGAGGCCAAGGCCAGGATTTTCTTGAAGCCCATGGAAGAGATGCTGGTCAACCACTATGGTTCGCACGTCGGCCGCAAACTGTACTGGGCGTATGTGGATGCGTTCTGGCTCCAGTCGTGGTCGGTCATTCCGCTCGTGCCCAACGATCAGGAACCCGAGTTCGCCGAGATGGCTGTGATCTGATCGGGATTTCCTCGCAAGGGGATCGTCCGCTATCCTGGACGGGGCCGACCCACAACCGAGGTCGTGGCTCGTTCCTCGAACCGGCGGATGACCCCTTGGATCACGACAACGCGACTTCCGGGCCGATCGAAGCTCGACCGATGGCCGTTCGCTGGGTTTTCGGCCTGATCGCACTCTTCGGGCTTGGTGGGTTCCTGGCGTATCACCAGTTAAGCCGCCCCGGCGAGCCGATTCCCGCCGAGATCGCCGCCGATCCGCTCCTGCTGCGCGGTCGTGAAATCTACCTCGAACGCTGCGTGGCCTGTCACGGACCGGCTGGACTCGGCGACGGACCGCTCGCGAAGAGTCTCAACCCGCGCCCCAGGAACCTCGCCAGCGATCCCTGGAAATATGGCGAGAAACCCGATGAGGTGTTGAAAGTCGTCGCCAACGGAGTGAAGGACTCCCAGATGCCCGCCTGGGCCGGAACTTACGAGTTGCCGGACCTCAAGGCGATTGCCGCTTACGTCTATCAGATCGCTCATAAACCGGTCCCCGACGCACTTCGTTGACGCCCCGGGCTGGCCGACCGATTGTCTTTCAACCACAACCGGCGGTACGATCGGAGCAGAACGGTCTCTCGCCGCAGGGGCGAGACCTCTCACTTTTTTCGGGTATTCCGATCCCGCCGGAGATTTGTTCGTGGCCGATTTTCAGACTCAGATCGAAGATTTCATCGTCGGCTCCGGGACGGAGGCGAAGGCGGGTGACAACGTCTCGGTTCACTACACCGGCACTCTGGTCAACGGGACCAAGTTCGATAGCTCGGTTGATCGCAACCAGCCGTTCTCGTTCCCGCTCGGCAAGGGTCGGGTCATCAAGGGGTGGGACGTGGGAGTCGCCGGGATGAAGGTCGGCGGCAAGCGCAAGCTGATCATCCCGCCCGAAGAAGGCTATGGTGCCGCAGGGGCTGGTGGGGTGATCCCGCCCAACGCGACGCTGGTCTTCGAGGTCGAACTGCTGAAGATCCACTGAATCGCTGACAATTCCGCTCAAGGATCGACCGCTAGCTGGCGAGTTGAGCCGTCGCGCGTTAAGATTTGCTCACAGTTTCCCGATCAGTCGAACGGTTGTCCGCGCCTTGAGGGATCGCCAGGATCATGGACATTTCTCAGGATCTCGTCGTCAAGCCGGTGGACCCGTTCGGCGAGTTGAAGATCTTCGCCGGTCGCGCCAGCGGAGTCCTGGCCCGGTCGATCTGCGACCACCTGGGGATCGAGTTAGCCCGCTCGGAGACCAAGATCTTCAGCGAGGGGAACGTCTTTGTCCGGGTTCTCGAGAACGTCCGGGGACGTGACGTCTTCGTGATCCAGGGGACCGAGCACCCGGTCAACGACAACTTCATGGAACTGCTGTTCTGGATCGACGCCCTCAAGCGAGCGAGCGCAACCCAGGTGACCGCCGTCATCCCCTTCTTCTCCTATGCCAAAGGGGACAAGAAGGACGAGCCCCGCGTCTCGATCCGCGCCCGAGTTTGTGCTGATGCTCTGGAAGCGGCCGGAGTCGATCGGGTCTTGATGATGGACCTGCACAGTGCCCAGATTCAGGGGTTCTTCAAGCGGCCGGTCGACCACCTCTGGGGGATGCCCGTCCTGGTCGACTATTTTCGGAAGAAGCAAATCAACGACCTGGTCGTCGCCTCGCCCGACGTCGGGTTCAGCAAGCAAGCCTCGAAGTTCGCCGAAGCCATGCGCTGTCAGTTCGTGATCGGCTACAAGCTCCGAACCGACCACGACGAACGAGCCGCGGTGCTCGACATCATCGGCAGTGTCGAAGGCAAGAACGTCCTGATCGTCGATGATTTCACCATCACCGGCGGAACCTTGATCGAGATGGCCAAGGCCTGCAAGGCCCATGGCGCGAAGGATATCTACGCCTGCGTCTCGCACGGAGTTCTGACCAAGGGATCGGCCGCCAAGATCGAAGCCAGCCCGATCAAGGAACTGGTCCTGACCGACACCATTGGCTACCGGGCCGAACCGTTGCCCACGAACGCCCGGATCGTCAGTGTCGCCGCCCTCTTCGCCGAGGCGATCCTGTCGATTCACCGGCGCGAGAGCGTCAGTCGCTTGTTCGCGGTTTGAGCAGAAAAAAGCGACCGGCTCGGGGTCTTGTTCTCCGCTTTCTGATCCCGAAAAATGCAAGGCGGGCCGTGTCCCCATCTGCTTTTTCGGGACCAGAGCCCCTGCGACCCAGGTCTGACCCTTCGCGACCCCGTCAATTCTCAGCCCTTCACGGTTCATGATTGATCCTGAGGGAAGGGGTTGCAGAGATCAGCAAAATTTGCAAAATGCGAATCAGAGCCTTGATATTTGCTATTTGCGAACTACACTAATTGAACAGCCGCTCTTTGGAACGCAGGCATGCCAGGCGGACTGATCCAAGGATGGGACGATTAAATCCCGGTGGATGGGGAACCCATGCGTGTCATCTCTGTGAAAATGCTTCGTGAGTTCTGGGCCATTCATCCCGAGGCTGAAGGACCACTGAGGGCTTGGGCCATGGTCGCGAACAAATCTGATTGGGAAAAGTTCGCCGACATTCGCCAGTCCTATCCCCACGCCGATCAGGTCGGGAAGTTCACCGTCTTCAACATCGGAGGGAACAAGTTCAGGTTGGTCATCGTGGTTCATTTCAATCGTGGCAGGCTTTATATACGCCACGTTTTGACACATGAGGATTACGACCGAGGGGAATGGAAGGGCGACTGATGACGTCTGCCACGAATTATCAAACCGCCATGGCTTGGGTAGGAAATCCAAGCTGGCCAAACCCCGAGGAGACACGGGGTTTCTCCAAAGGCAGAACCAATGACCACCATCCACCCTGCATCGAAACCTTACTCGGACCGTTATCTCGAACTCATTCGCGCTTTCCCCCTTCGACCGATTCGATCCGACGCAGAGCTTGATCAGGCCGTCGCGACCATCAATTCACTGATCGATCGCGATCAACTCGAACCAGGCGAACAGGATTACCTTGACGTGTTGGCCGATCAGGTCGAGAGGTACGAAAACGAACAACATCCACTGCCGGCCGTCTCGGAAGCCGACATGCTCCGCCATTTGATCGAGGCTCACGACGTGACCCAACTCAAGCTCGCGACCGAAACCGGGATTGCGGAGTCGACGATCTCACAAATCCTGTCGGGCAAGCGGGGAATGAACCGCAAACATATCGAGATCCTGGCGGCATACTTCAAGGTCAGTCCGGCCGTCTTCATCTAGTTCAGGCAGTTCAGGCGGTTGTCCGGATCAACAGAATCCGGCCAACCGACTTGACAACCACAGGTTATAGAGCAATGAAGGGGTCAGACCCATAAGCCAGGGGGTCAGACCTGGCTTTTGGTTTCTAGCGAGGAAAAGCCAACGGAAAATCGGTGTGGAAAATCCGGGCCGGGTCGCCCAGGGAGGTTGCCCTCTCCGGACGACCCGACCCGATTTTCCGCTCGGGCAACGCCGCCATCACGTCGGTCAAGGTCGTGAGCTTCTGTTTCACTATCTCTTCTCCTTGCCCATCTTGGCATCAGCCTCGATTTCGGCACGCTGGGTAGGATAGTGGCGGAGGAAACGCTCGTCGGCGATTGGCACGTTGCGAAGAGACCACTTCTTGTCGTTCGATTTGTCGCCGCTCAACCGGCCAACGCTCACTTTAATGTGGTGGACCCTCTCGAGCCGATCCCGTGAACGGTTCGGATCGATACATCGGTCAGCGTGTCGTTCCGCTCGGATCTGGCGAACGACTTCGGCTCGACGTCTTTCCGCGAAAACCGGGCAAACATGACGAGCAAGAGCGAAATCTGAATCGCCACGAGCAGAAGCAGCGAGCCGAGCAGCAGGATTTGCATCAGCATCTCCTGAATCATCGTCGGCTCATTCTTCGACAGTTCAATGCCTGCCGCGACCAGAAGCGCCGAGACCAGCACCAGGAACATCAGGTCCTGGAGCCGGAACTGAGGCATTCGAGCGTGTCGGATTTCACCACGAGCCGAGTTCATTGGGTGCCTCTCATTCGGTGAAGAATGGCTCCGCCGCTCGGGTCCTTGGGCTCGACCCTTCGACGAAGAGGCCTAAGGCCGCGAATCTGCCCAACAATAGTTCATTCAATTGGAAAGAGTTGAGGTGTTCCTTTCTTTGAACGCGAGAAAACGAACGAGGTCCCGAAAAAAGCCAAATACCGACACACAAATTTTCTGATACTCAAGACAGGTGTCTCTCCGAACCCGAGCCAGGGATCGAATCTGGCCCGGCACTCTGTTCCGTTCGAGAGCGTTTGAGCTGCAATCCAATCAAGAGCCCAAACTTGGCGACCACCAGCAGCAAGAACGAACCGAGCAAGAAGATTCTTGGCCTCAAATCGTTGATATGACTGAGGTTGAGCCGAGAAAGCGGAATTCCGATACCCAGCGCCGTGACCAGCACGAGAACCATCAAGCTCCGGAGATTGAAACGAAGTCTTCGCATCGGTCGAATTCCGCCAGAGGAGTTGACCCACCTCGCTCCATTCTAGACAGTCCGATCGGTCGAACAATTGGCTTCGTTTTTTCCGGGACACCAGTTTCCCCTTGCTCGTCCGGGATTCAGCGGTCATAATCAGTGAACAAAAAGTCAGAAGCGAAGCCGGGTTTTGAAATTCTCGGGAGGTCTTGCGGGTGATCACTCTGATCAGGGGAATTTTGCGATCGGTCGGCGACGAGGAACTGACGCTGGCCGTTGAGCCTTGTGAGATCGCGGTCCTGATCCCGGAATCGACGCGCCGCCAGCTCCAGATGAAGCTCGGCGAGATGATCGCCCTGCATACCCTGTTTTACGTCGAAGGGAACCAGATGAGCGGACGGATGACGCCTCGGCTGGTTGGGTTCCTTTCGTCGATCGATCGTGAGTTTTTCGAGATTTTCTGCTCGGTGGATGGGGTCGGGGTCCGCAAGGCGCTCCTGGCGATGGTCCGGCCAACTCGCGAGATTGCCCAGACGATCCAGGAACAGGACGTGAAGATGCTGGCCACCTTCCCCGGAATCGGCGAGGCCATGGCCGAACGGATCGTCGCCAAGCTCCGCCGCAAGGTCGGCCTGTTCGCCTTGATCGTCGATGCCGAAAAGAGCAAGAGCGAAGCCAACGGAGCGCCCGACAACGCGGCCCCCGACGTGATCCAGGACACCTACGCCGCCCTGATCTCGGTGGGCCATACCGAGAGCCAGGCCAAGGCGGCCATCGATCGCGTTCTCTCCGGCAAGAAGAAATTCAAGAGCGTCGCCGACATGATCGACGCGATCTATCTTCAGCAACGGCCCGAGGTTTGAGCTCGGAGGGACCAACCATGAGCGTTCGAGAGACCGTGATCGCGGGCGGGTCAAACGACGACCCGAGGGACCGCCAACCCCGGGCCAACGACGTCCGGAATCCCGACACCCTCGACGAGAAGCTCCGTCCCCAGAAACTCTCCGAAGTGGTGGGCCAGCGAGCCACCGCCGAGCGCCTGGCCATCGCCCTTGCCGCCTCGAAGAAGCGGGGCGAGCCGATGCCGCACATCCTCTTCGACGGACCGCCCGGCCTGGGAAAAACCACGTTCGCGACCGTCCTCCACAACGAGCTGGGGGTCGACCTGAACATGACCAGCGGCCCCGCGCTCGACAAGAAGATGAACGTCATGCCCTACCTGACCAATGCGTCGGAGGGCTCGATCCTGTTCATCGACGAGATTCACCGCCTTCCCAGCACCGTCGAGGAGTTCATCTACCCGGTCATGGAAGACTTCCGGGTCGACGTCGTGCTGGGCGAAGGGATGTCGGCCCGGACCGTGAACATCCCGCTCAAGAAGTTCACGATCATCGGCGCAACGACCCGGAGCGGAATGCTTTCCGGCCCACTCCGCGACCGCTTCCACATGCACGAGCACCTCGAATTTTACGAGGTTGCCGACCTCGCCAAGATCATCGCCGTGAACGCGGCCAAGCTCCGGACCACGATCACCGAGGAGGCCGCCTGGGAACTGGCGCGTCGGAGCCGAGGAACCCCGCGACTGGCCAACGCCCGGCTCCGCTGGGTCCGCGACTTCGCGACCGCAAGGGCTGACGGCCAGATCAACCTCAACATCGCCAACGACGCCCTGGCCATGCAGGATATTGACGTCGACGGGATGGATCGGCAAGACCGACGCTACCTCGAAACCTTGATCAACGTCTTCCGAGGTGGGCCAACCGGGTCCGAGGCCCTCGCCGCGACCATGAGCATTGATGTCGACACGATCAAGGACGAGGTGGAACCTTACCTCCTCCGCAAGCAACTGGTTGTTCTGACCCCGCGAGGTCGCAAGGCAACTTATCTGGCCTATCGTCACCTTGGCCTCGCCGAGCCGCAAACCGAGCCCGACCTCGAACTCTTCGACCAGCGTCGCCTGTTCGATTGAGCCGGTTCGCGGCGCGAAATCCTCCGCAACCAGAGATAATTTCGCAAAGAATTCATATCGGCCTTCCCCTGTTTGTTGCGTCCCTTTGTCGGCCAAACTCAACGCCTTTGCCCGTCTCAGCGCTGACTCACCCCGTTGCTATTTGACGTTTCATTTGATGCAAGTGGTTGCATGGTTTCAAGATCGAGGATCGAGAGATCGGATTGCTCGGGCCGGTTCGGCCTGGTTGAAGTCGGGTTGAACCAATGCGGACCCCATGTCAGATGATCGCGTCGAGCGATCGAAACGAAAAATATTTGAGTGGCATGACACGGTCGATCCTTGATACAACGGAATTGAAGTTGCGAGATTCTACCGCCGGTTTTTGATCCCGCCCGCCTTCCTCGATCTTCACGGTGCCACGATGTCTCGACTCCTCTCGTCGATCGCGACCCCGGTGGCGTTCGTGGCTCTGTCCATGACGCCGGTTTGCTTCGGTTCGTTCGAGGACAAACCACCGACGCCGGAACAGGTCCAGTTCTTCGAGTCGCAGGTCCG
>JAJYCH010000064.1 GCA_021778575.1 Planctomycetota bacterium | reverse complement strand
ATATCAACATCTTCGGTGCCAGCAACTACGGGATGCGGATCTGGCTCGACCCGGAGAAGCTCAAGGCGCGGAACCTGACGACGCTCGACGTGCTCAACGCGGTCCAGGAACAGAACGTCCAGGTCGCCGCCGGTCAGATCGGCGCGCCGCCGACTCCGGGTAATCAAGACTTCCAGTACACCGTGACCACGCAAGGGCGGCTGAAGGACCCGAAAGAATTCGCCGAGATCATCGTCAAGTCGGCCCCCAGCGACGATCAGGCCATCAGCGCCCGGTTGACCCGGATCAAGGACATCGCCCGGGTCGAACTCGGCGGCCAGGTCTACGACCAGTGGTGCGACGTCTCCGGTCGGCCGGCGGCGGGAATCGCCGTCTTCCAGTTGCCCGGAGCCAACGCGCTTGACGTCGCCGACGAGGTCTTCAAGACGATGGAGGAACTGAAAAAGAGCTTCCCGCCCGGCATGGAATACTCGGTCCCCTACGACACGACGATCTTCGTCCGCGAGTCGATTCAGGAAGTCTACAAGACCTTGTTCGAGGCGGGTGTCCTGGTTCTGGTCGTCATTCTCGTGTTCCTGCAAGACTGGCGAGCGACCCTGGTTCCCGCCACCACGGTTCCGGTCACCATCATCGGCGCGTTCGCGGCCATGTTTGCCCTCGGGTTCTCGATCAATCTGCTGACCTTGTTCGGGCTGATCCTGGCGATCGGGATCGTCGTCGACGACGCCATCGTGATCGTAGAGAACGCCTCGCACCACATGGATCACGACCATCTGCCCGCCAAGGAAGCAACGATCAAGGCCATGAGCGAGGTGATCGGCCCGGTCATCGGGATCACCCTGGTCTTGATGGCCGTCTTCCTGCCGACGGCGTTCCTGCCGGGAATCACCGGCCAGTTGTACCGCCAGTTCGCCCTGACGATCGCCGCCACCGCCGTCATCAGCGCGATCAACGCCGTCACCCTCAAGCCGGCGCAGTGCGCCAGCTATCTCCGACCCACTCCCGCCCGGAGGAACTGGTTTTATCGCGGGTTCAATACGATCTATCAGAAGTTTGAGAATATTTATGTCTCGATCGTCTCACGGCTGGTTCGAGCAACCCTCGTGATGATGTTGATCTTCGGTGTTGTCACCGGATTCACCTTCTGGTGGTTCACGAAATTGCCGACCGGCTTCCTCCCGGTCGAGGATCAGGGCTATGCGATCGTCGGTCTTCAGCTTCCCGACGCGGCGTCTCAGGACCGGACGCGCGAGGTTGTCAAACAGGTTGAGGCGATCTTCAAGAAGACCGAAGGAATCGGCCACTGGGTGATGATTGGCGGCCAGTCGGTCCTTGACCAGACCGTGGCGTCGAACGCGGCAACCTTCTACGTGCGCTGGAAGCCTTACGAGGAACGGACGACTCCCGAGACCCAGCAAGATGCGATCATCGGTCACCTCCGAGGCGAATTCGCCAGGATCGAGGAAGCGATTGTTTTCGCGTTCCCGCCGCCGGCAATCATGGGCCTGGGCGTCGCGGGCGGGTTCCAGATGCAGATTGAAGACAAGAAAGGGGTCGGGCTGGACGTGCTCCAGGAGATCACGACCGACATGATCGCCACCGGCAACGGCCAGGTCTCGAACGGATCGGGCGGCACCACTTCGTCCAAGCTTCGATCACTCAACTCGGCCTTCCGTGCGGCGGTCCCGCAGCTTTACGCCAACATCGACCGGGTGAAGGCCAAGAGCCTGGGCGTACCGCTGGGCACGGTTTTCGGCACCTTGCAAGCATCAATGGGATCAACCTACGTCAACGACTTCAATCTGTCGGGACGAACCTTTCAGGTCCGGATTCAGGCCGATGAACAGTTCCGGCTCAAGCCGGATGATATCCGCCGGCTCGAGGTCCGGAACGTCGCCGGGACGATGCTTCCACTCGGAACGATCGCCACGATCACCGAGAAGCCTGGTCCGCAGATCATCACCCGTTATAACCTTTACGAGTCGTCATCGATCTCCGGTGAAGCGGCTCCCGGGTTCAGCTCGGGCCAGGCCTTGAAGCTGATGGAGCGGATGGCCGACGATAAGTTTCCGTCGGGTGTCGGCTATGAATGGACCGGGATGTCGTACCAGGAAAAGAAGGTTGGCTCGCAGGCGATCTACATTTTCGTCCTGGCCGTGTTGCTGGTTTATCAGGTTCTCGCGGCGCAGTATGAAAGCTGGCTGACTCCCGCCGCGGTGATTCTGGTGGTTCCGCTCGCGTTGCTCGGGACGGTCGCGGCGGTGTCGATTCGCGGGATGGATAATAACATCTATACCCAGATCGGTATTGTCTTGATCATCGCGCTGGCAAGCAAGAACGCGATCTTGATCGTCGAATTCGCGCGCGAGCTCCACGAGAAAGGGGATGGGATCATCGACGCGGCGGTGAAGTCGGCCCGACTGCGGTTCCGACCGATCTTGATGACCTCGTTCGCCTTCATTCTCGGGATCTTTCCGCTGGTCAACGCGCATGGAGCGGGAGCCGCGAGCCGTCGGGCGCTCGGCACGGCGGTGTTCGGCGGAATGATCGCCGCGACGTTCCTCGCGGTCTTCTTCGTGCCGGTCTTCTACGTCGTGATCCAGGGTCTGAGCGAGTGGAAAAAAGCTCCGGTGGTCAAGAAAGTCGAGGAACCGGGCGAGGCAGCGACGAGTCATTGATCCTGGGTCGCCGCCACCCGAAAATAATGGGTTCGTTCCGTTCCAGGAGAATTTCACCGCCGTTTTTGCTGTGATTGGCGATGCGGATTCGGCGTGGGCTGGGTCTCGACCCAGCGTACCACTACCACGACTCATCGAGCCTGTGTAGGGTCCGCTGTGCGGACCGTGGTCGTCGCCGTTCAACCCGTTTTCCAGCCGGAATCATCTGTTCCATCGCATCATCGACGGTCCGCACAGCGGACCCTACAAACCTGGTCAGGCCAGCATTCGTTCGCGCTTTCGTGCTTTTGCCTGACGACGGGCCTCGGCCTTCTGAAGTTTCGCCTCGCAACGGTCCGACACCACTGGCCCGACGATCGGTTCTTGAACCGGCTCGGGCTCGGGTTCGGGTTCGACAGGCTTCAGAGGCGGTTCTTCGACGGCCTCGACCGGTACCATCACTTCGGTTCGGACCGGCTTCAGTGCCTTCTGCCGGTCTTCGGGCCACTGTTCGAGCTGGCGGACGAGCCAGCGGAGCCGGAGGTAAAGCCCGCGCTCCTCGCGACCGATCCGGCGGATCTCGGGCGACTGGGCATCGTCGGCCAGTTCATCGCGCTGGGCCAGCAGCTTCTCGGCCTCGTCGATCGGCGCCACTCGCTCGCGTTGTTCTTTCAACGACTTGATTTCTTGCCGTGCCAGGTCGATCAGGTCGGCGGTCGACTCAAGCGGTCGATCCCCCTTCCAGAGCGATCCGAGCGGCTTTGCCTCGTCTTGAAATTCGAGCGGAATGCCGAGCATCCGCGCCGCCAGCATCTGTTGATCGAGCGTCCAGGCGCGGTCATGCTCGGCGGCATAGATCAGAAGTGCCCAGCGCTTCATCAACCACTCGCAGCCGTGCGGAGTCCGGCGGAGACCGGCGACAACCTCGGTCGGATCATCGGCCAGACTGGCACCAAGAATCTCGGTCTCGATCTGCCGGTCGGAATCCCAGCAGAGTTTCGCGTTCAGGACGGCTCGCTCACGTAGCTTGCCCTCGATCCGCTGCGACCGGCTGATCCGGTCCATGGTCGCGTTCACCTGAGTTCGCAGCCAGTCGTGAAAATCATTCGAGGCATCGGTCGGCTGGTCAGGGAAGGGGATCGCCCGGATCGCTCGGATTCTGTCGTCAAGCGAGGCGCGATCGAGCCAGGGGGAAGCGGGCTTCACGCCGGGTTCCAGGCTCGCCGAGGTCGAAGCGGAATCGAGGTTCATGAGGGGTGCTCCAGGATCTTATCCGGTTCAGAACCGATAGCGGGACTATCCGATAAGATCGCTGGAAGCCGTGGCGATTATCGCACTTTCTGTTCAGATTTCATCGGTATTGAGTCAGGCGGGCAAAAAGGTTGGGATCTTGATCGATGACAAGGTTGGAGACGTGATTGCGCGAAGCGGGAATCCGTAGCGGGGCGGAGCCGCGACAATCCCCAATGGAGGGTAGTTCCGCGACAAACAACGACAGGGCAAGCCTTACCCTAAATTATCAAATCATTGAATGTGAACGTTTAAGGCATAGACAATGGATCAGCGGATGGGATCTCCGAAACCCCGGTTCTCCGATCAACCAAAGACAGTAAAAAAGCCGGAGCGGGTGATCGCCAATGACGAATGGGATGATAGCGGGTTGATGGCCGTCAAGCGATCAACCCGGGCGAACACCGGCCCCGGCCGGGATGTGCGGATCAGCGAGCTTGCGCGAACGACGCCGGAGCGCTGGAAGGCTTGGCCTCGGCCGGCGCGCGGAGCGTCTTCAGGAAGGCGATCATGGCCTGTTGTTCCTGAGGGCTAAGCTGCTTGTACAGATCGTATACGGGTTCGGCGTCGCCTCTGTGACGCACGATCGCCGATTCCAAGGTGGTCGAGTGGCCGTCGTGGAAGTACGGGGCCGAATCGGCCACTCCCCAGAGCGGCGGGGTCTTCCACTCCTCGGGCAACGGGAACGCGTCGGGCAGCGGAACTTGTGGGGTCGATCGGGTCGAGTAGCCATCGCCACCGTTGGTTCGGTCGTCGAGCCGATGGAGCAAGAAGTCGCTATAAACACCCTCCAGCCCACCAATCTCCGGGGTGTGGCACGACACGCAGCCAACCTTGGCAAACAGCGCCTTGCCCTGGGTGACAACAGCAAGCTGACGGGAGTCGTCCGGCAAAACCTCGATCGGTCGTTCGAGCGTGTCGACGAAGGCGACGAGGTCGCGAAACTGGCTCCGATCGAGGTCGGCCGGGACTTCGGGATAGGAGATCCCGATCGGCGTGGCCTGAGGCATCTTCGGGTTCCCGAGACCGATCTCATTGGCGCAGGCGGCGGCGACAAAGTCTTCGAGCGAGGCGAATTGAGCCTTCCAGCCAAACTTGCCAATCCGGCCGTCGGGCAAGACTCGCGGACGTCCGGGGATGATCCCGCCGAACTCGCCGACCACCTCGTTGCTGATCTTGGCGATCGATTTCCGCAGGCCCAACTGATAAATCGTCTTGCCCGAGAGCCGGTCGATCCAGCCCGCACCGAAGAGGGCGGTCGAGTTCACGCTCGACGTTCGAACGGGGTCGAAGTCGTGGACCAGGACCTGGCAATTCCCTTCGACCCGGACGCTTCCGGGAATCACGGGAAAGAGGGAACGAAGCGTGCCGAGCTTCTCGGTAAAGCGGTTCTCGACCGCGAAGGCGTGGATCAAGCCACCTTTGAGTTCGGGACGCTCCTTGGTCGGCAACAGTTCGAACGAGACGACGTTGTGCTGGCTCGCCCCGCCGCCGCCAACTCCGCCCTGGAAATGACAGGCGACGCATGACTTGCCGTTGAAGACCGGGCCGAGCCCGTCCCCCTTGGCGATCGGGTCCTCGACCTGCCACTCGTGCTCGAACAGTTCGCCGCCGCGAGCCCGGACCTCGGCGCTGGCCCGAGGAGCCCAGAGGATCGGCAAGCCTGGTGTCGCCGCCCAGACCAGGCCGAAACCAAGGATCGCGGAGATCCCCATCCCTACCTGACGCCTCGTCCGACTCAACGCGTTACCGACCATCGCGAGCCCTCCTTCAACGCCCGGGACCGCTCCGTCGAATCGCGCCGTCGGACGACAAATCCGAACCACGATCGACGGTTCTCCGACAAGTGTAAAGAGTCTCGATCCGGGAATCAAGAGTCTTTCGGACATTTGTCGGGCGAACCCCGACGGCCGATTGTGGTCCTGGCGGGGTTGGGATATGTTCGAGCCCAGGGTCGGGATATTGAGCCAAATCGACGCGAGGCACGACGATGATTCGACTGAAGGGGCTGGCGGCCCTGGCAAGTCGCCAGCCTGAACGTGCGCGACGAGCCGGGCTGGATCACGTTTTCGATTGACGGGAAATATGCGTATCCATCGACAGGCGAAGTGATCGACGTCGCCAGCCGCGCGACCCTGACCACGCTGACCGACGAGGCCGGTCGGCCCGTGATGAGTGAAAAAATGGTGCCGATCGATTTCAAGGAGGGAATGCCGATCCGAACCGGCGATCAGTTCGGCCTCGGGCGCGTGGTCAAGGCAGGGGCGGCGAAGCCGAATCCGGCTCGATAAGCTCGAATTTATCCCAGGTTCATGCTCGATTTAGGGAGGAGTCGTTACCCTCTGCCTGGTCCGGTCGTCGGATGTTATCGAGCCCGCCGTGCTCGCTCGATGATCGAGTCATCTCACTTGGAGACTTGCCCATGCGTTGCGATCGTTGGTTCCTGGCCCTGGCCCTCGGCCTCTCCGTTCTCGGTCTGTCCGTGATCGACAAACCCGCCGCCGCGGCCGTGATCTCGGAAGTCGATGAAAAGCTGCCCAAGGCGGTGATGAAGACCGTGAAGTCAGAGTATCCAGGCGCCTTGATTGTTGGAACGGCCAGGGAGAAGAACGAGGAAGAGGAGACGATCTACGAGGTTGAGTTGCTTGTCAAAGGCAAGAGCATCGACCTCCTGATCGACGAAGAAGGTGAGATCGAGGAGATCGAGAAGGAGATTTCTCCGGAAGACCTGCCCAAGGCTGTCCTCAAGACAATCTCGAAGGTATTTCACAAGGCGAAGATCGCCAAGGTCGAGGAGGTCACGGGCGAGGATGACAAGGTCCTCTACGAAATCGTCGTGGTGATGTCCAAGAAGAAGACGCTCGAAGTCGTCATCGCGCCGAACGGCAAAGTGATCGAGAAGATGGAATCCGACGACGACGACAAGCCCAAGGCCAAAAAGAAAGACAAGGACGAAGACGACAAGCCCAAGGCCAAAAAGAAAGACAAGGACGAAGACGACGACGATGACGACAAGCCCAAGGCCAAAAAGAAAGACAAGGACGAAGACGACGACGATGACGACAAGCCCAAGGCCAAGAAGAAAGACATGGACGACGATGACGACGACGACAAGCCCAAGCAGAAAGACGACGACGATGACGACGACGATGACGATGAAGACGACGATGACGTTCGCTGATTCGGTGTTTCGTGGATGAGGCGGATCTTATCCTGACCTCATCAAAACCTTAGACAGGTTTGATTAACATGCCCTCGCCGACCACGGTCCATGGATCGGCGTTCTGTTTCGTCACCTCGAACTCAGGAAACGCACATGAACATTTTTCGCGGCATTGCTCCGGCTCTGGTCTTCTCTCTCTTGATCGGCTCAATCGCGATGGCTCAGGAGGAGAAGTATCGCTTCGAAGACCTTCCGAAGGCCGTTCAGAAGACCGTCAAGACGAAGTATCCCGACGCGAAGATTCGCGGCGTCGGCAAGGAGAAAAACGACGAGAACGAGACGGTGTACGAGGTCGAAATGACCATCAAGGGCAAGGCCGTCGATATCATCGTTGACAAGGACGGGGACATCGAGACAATCGAGGAAGAGCTCGAAATCAGCGAGCTGCCCAAGGCCGTCAAGGCCGTCGCGACCGAGACGTTTCCCAAGGGGAAGATCACCAAGGCCGAGAAGATCACCGGCGAGGACAAAGTCGCCAACTTCGAGGTTGTCATCAAGGTCGGCGATAAGGAACCCTTTGAGGTTCTGATGGCCAAAGACGGCAAGATCCTGAAGGACGGCTCCAAGCCCTCGACCAAGAAAGAGAAGGAAGAAGACGACGACGAGAAGGAAGAGAAGCCCGAGAAGAAAAAGCCCAAGGCTTGAGTCTATTCGCCTTCCGACCCCGGCATCGGTTAAGTTAGCAATCGACGAGCCGTGCTGACGATGTCCATCGAGGCCGAAGTCCATGGGTATCCGGGTGCTAGTGGTCGAGGACGAGGAAGAGATCGCCGACTTCCTCGTTCGCGGTCTCCGCGAAGAAGGGTACACCGTCGAGCACGTCTCCGACGGTGAGTCGGCCGAGCACGCGCTTGCGAAATCCGAGTGGGACCTGGCTCTCCTGGACTGGTCGCTGCCCGATCTGGATGGCTTGACGGTTCTCCGTCGTCATCGGGCGTCGGGCGGCGACGTTCCCGTGCTGTTCCTCACGGCGAAAGATTCGGTCTTCGACCGCGTCCGTGGGCTCGACGCCGGCGCCGATGATTATGTCTGCAAGCCCTTTGCATTCGAGGAGCTTCTGGCGCGAATCCGAGCCCTGGTTCGCCGGCCGAGAAATTCCGGTGTGACCACCATTTCCTATCAAGATATCAAGGTCGACCTGGCCACGCACCGGGTCGAACGATCCGCGAAGCCCATCGAACTAACCTTGAAGGAACAGGCGCTTCTCGTTTTTTTTCTTCGCCATCCCAACGAAGTCCTGACACGAATGCGGATCTACGAACATGTCTGGGATGAACGATATGATGGCACTTCCAACACACTGGAAGTTCACGTGATGGAACTCCGGCGCAAGCTGGAGGCGAAGGGCTCGCGCCTGATCCACACCTTGCGGGGCCGGGGCTACCTGTTTGGCGAACCGCCGGGCGGCGTGAGCGAGGGAGCCGGATCATGACGCTGACTGACCGGCTCTCGTCCGCATTTCTGGGAGCGCTCGGGCTGATCCTGGTTGGCTTCTCGGTGGCTCTCTATGCCATGGCCTCGATCTATCTCCATCGGGCCGCCGACGAGCGGCTCGCCGCGACCCTCGCGACTCTGACCGCGATGGCCGAGGACGAACCGGGCGGATTCGACTGGGAGCATGACCGAGCCCACGTTGATCCCGGTCAGGAACCGGGGATCGACCAGGTCCGCTGGATCGTTTTCGACGAGCAAGGCAAAGAGGTGGATCGGTCCGGCAACCTCGCCAATGCCGAACGGATCGATTCGCCCGGCCCCCGGCAACTCGACCAGAAAGGGATTCCCTGGCAAGTTGTCGAGACCCGTTTGCGATCGAGCCAGACGGCGACTCCCTCACGGGCGGAGACAACCCGTCATCATGCGTTGACATTGCGAGCCGGCCTCCGGCTCGACTCGATCGAGGCGACACTCCGGACCCTGGGGATCGCGCTCACGATTCTCTCGACCGTGCTCTGGGCCTCGACGGCGATCGTCGGTCGGTGGATCTGTCGGCGGGCGCTGGCACCGCTGACGAAGATGGCGACGACCGCTCGCGAACTCGGGGTCGCCGACCCAGCGCGTCGACTGGCCGTCGTCGCCACGGCGGATGAGCTGGAAGACCTGGCGTTCGCCTTCAACGGCTTGCTCGACCGCTGGCATGAAGCGCTCGAACGTCAGAGTCGATTCACGGGCGACGCGTCCCATCAACTCCGGACCCCATTGACCGCGCTCATCGGCCAGGTGGATGTCGCGCTGCGGCGCGACCGATCGCCCGAGGAATATCGCCTGACCTTGAAGCGTGTCCGCGACCAGTCGGAACGGCTCCGGCGGATCGTCGAGTCACTGCTGTTTCTGGCCCGAGCCGACACCGAGGCGGCCCTGCCGGAACTGGAGCCGTTCGACATCGTGGCCTGGCTCGACGATCAAGTCCGTCTGCGTCTCGAAGAGTCCCCAGGCGACCGGATTCTCTGGTCGGTCGCTCCCGAGCCGATCATCGTCCGGTCGCACCCGGCGCTGCTCGACGAGGTCCTGCGGAACCTGCTCGACAATGCTCGCGACCATGGTCGACTGGGCGGACCGGTGGAACTCGTCAGCGAGGCCACGGACGCCTCGGTTGCCATCCACGTCATCGATCAGGGACGAGGGATCGCCGGGAATGACCTGGTCAAGATCTTCGAGCCGTTCTATCGGGCGAGTCAGGCCCGGAAAGAGGTTCCGGGCGGAGTCGGGCTTGGCCTGGCGGTGGCACGCCGGATCATCGAGTCAATGGGAGGCCGGCTGGAAGTTGCCAGCCGGGTCGGGCATGGGTCCCGCTTCACGATCCGGATCCCCCGGCCCGACGCCGAACACGTGCCGTCGGTCCTCATGACGTCGAATCGCGATTGATCCCCTGGCGGACCTCGCCCAGCAGGTACGTTGTCTTCGATTGTGATTCGTAATAAGTACGCATGATCATCTCGGCAAGCACACCCATCAGGATGCTCTGAACTCCGGCGAGAAAGAACATGACGGTGACAAGCGGCAGCGGCGTTTCGATGAACGACTTGGCGCCCAGTCCCGTCAGCGGGGCGGGGAGAAACTTGGAGTACAGCATCAACGCGAGGCTGACCAGGCTGAGCAGGATCGAGATCAGGCCGATCCGGCCGAACAGGTGGATCGGTCGTTGCGCATAGCGTTGATAAAAGAGGATCAGGATCAGGTCGAGCACGACGTTGAAGGTCCGACCCAGTCCATATTTCGTCTTGCCGGCGGTCCTGGCCCGGTGGTGGACGACCAGCTCAGTGACCCGGGCACCTTGCCAGGTGGCGAAGATCGGAATAAACCGATGCATTTCGCCGTAGAGCCGGATACCTTCGAGGACCCGTCGGCGATAGGCTTTCATGGTGCAGCCGAAGTCGTGCAGGCTGACGCCGGAGATTCGCGCGATGATCCGGTTGGCGATCCGGGACGGAATCTTGCGAGTGACGAGCGTATCCTGACGGTCCTTCCGCCAGCCGGAAACGACGTCGAACCCTTCGTCGAGCCGGGCCATCAGGCGTGGAATATCGGCGGGGTCGTTCTGGCGATCGCCATCCATCGGGATCAGGATCGACCCTCGTGAGAGGTCGAGCGCGGCCGATAGCGCGGCGGTCTGGCCACAGTTGCGCTTCAGGAACGCAACCCGGACGTGATCCGGGTCGCTGTCCTGAATCGAGGCCAGGAGCCCGGCTGTTCCATCGGTCGAGCCATCGTCGACGAAGATCAACTCGTAGCCGTCGGGAAAATCTCGAAGAACCGCGTCGAGTTCCTTGTGAAGCTCGACCACGTTCCCCGACTCGTTATAAACCGGGACCAGAATGGAAAGTCGAGGAGCCGTCGCTGCGTCATCCAGGGTCGGATTGGCCATCCGTCATGCACTTTCTGAACGATGGGAGAAGAATTCACCAGCAAGATTTGCAAACGGTCCCGGGCACCACCCGATCGACGTTTCGATCGAACAAGGATACCACGACAACACCATCGTGGATCGATTCTTCGGCGGAGACTTGGCTCGGTTGGAGGATTGGGAGAGAATAGTCTTCGGTCGCGTTCGACCGCGAACCCTCCTCTCATCCTCAGCGCGGAGTGTCCCGAATGATTCGCCGAACGGGTTGGTGTCTTCTCCTCTGCGGTCTGTTCGGCCTGGCCGAGCCCGTCGCCGCCGACCAGTTCGAGCTTCTGGATGGTCCGTGGCTGGTCCGAGCGCTCAAAGGAGCCGACGTTTCCAACCGACCGAATCTGACGGTCAACGACATCGTGGCGATGCCGGCTCTCCTGCGCGACAACCGCTCCGCGCTCGTTCTGGCCTCGACCGACCTCGGCAATCCGGTCCGACTCTTGCTCGTGGCCGAACTTCGAAAACCCGCCGGGGGCAAGGGCAAACCGATTCCCGTCGTGGTCGTCGAGCGGCTCGACACCTTCGACGGCGGCGAACCGACCAGCCGACTCGCCAGCCGGAAGGAGATCATCCTGTTCGACGGTTTTCCGTTGGATCTCGATACCGGCCAGGTTGTGCCCGAAGGGCAGGGGGGCGACCTGGTCTTCCGGACCAAGGGGGAAGG
>JAJYCH010000063.1 GCA_021778575.1 Planctomycetota bacterium | reverse complement strand
GTCGTTGCTGGTCGGGCTCCGGTTTGTCGGGCGGAATGAGCTGATCCTGGCGGCGATCACTCTCGACCTGTTCGCGGTGTTCCTGGGAGGAGCGGTCGCACTCTTGCCGGTTTATGCCAAGGATATCCTCAAGGTCGGTCCGGCCGGCCTGGGCGTCCTTGACGCCGCGCAGTCGGTGGGTGCCGTCCTGATGGCGATCACGCTGGCTCATTTGCCCCCGTTGAAGCGATCGGGGCAGGCGCTGCTCTGGTCGGTCGCGGGATTCGGCGCGGCGACGATCGGCTTTGGCCTGTCGACCAACTTTCTCGTCTCGTTCGCCCTGCTGGCGGCGACCGGTGCTTTCGATATGATCAGCGTGGTGGTCCGGTCGACGCTGGTGCAAATGCTCACACCCGAATCGATGCGAGGTCGAGTGGGCGCGGTCAATTCGGTCTTCATCGGCAGCTCAAACGAGCTGGGCGGGTTCGAGTCGGGCGTCACCGCTCGCTACTTCGGACCGGTGGCCTCGGTGGTCGGTGGCGGGATTGGCACGATTCTTGTCGTCCTGATCGTCCGGAACGTCTGGCCTAGCGTGGCGAAGCTGGGTTCGCTCCAGGAGTTGCGATCGTCGACGGTGGCGAACTTGCCGACAGCGGGTTTTGATCATGAAGCGGAGAATTCTTCACGTCTCGAATCGAAAGATTTATCGGCGTCTTCTCCGACTTGATGACCGCCCCGCCTTTCATCACGAACCTCACGTTTTCGAGTGCCCGGATGTTCGCCAGGGGATCGTTCTCGACCGCGATCAGGTCGGCGAACATTCCGGGCGCAACCTTGCCAACGCTCTGGCTCTTGCCCAGCAGTTCGGCGGCGTCGGACGTGGCCGAACGGATCGCCTGGGCGGGAGTCAGGCCGTACTTGACCATGTAGTAGAACTGCTTGCCGTTGTCGCCATGCGGGTAAACCCCGGCGTCGGTCCCGTAGGCAACTTTGACGCCGGCCTTGACGGCCTTCGCGAAGTTGTCGCGCTGAAGCTGACCGATCGCTTTTTCCTTGTCGATCGATTCCTGGGGCAGTTTGAACTCGACCGCCTTGCCCAGCAAGTAATCATCATTGTAAATATCGGCGACGAGCCAGGTTCCGCGTTCGACCATCAGTTTGATTCCCTCGTCGTCGATCAATGAGCCATGCTCGATCGAGTCGACCCCGGCGATCACCGCGTTCTTGATCCCCTGGGCTCCGTGAGCATGGGCGGCAACCTTCCGGCCCGCCGCGTGGGCTTCCTCGACCAGAACCTTGAGTTCCTCGACCGAGTACTGAGGAGCGCCGGGCGCGTCGCCTCGCGAGAGGACTCCACCCGAGGCGTTGACCTTGATCACGTCGACGCCATGCTTGATCTGTGCCCGGACGACCTGGCGAACCTGGTCAATCCCGTCGGCGATCTTGAAGTCGCGTTCTTCCGGGAACATGCTGATCCGGACCTGAGGAGCGTAACGATTGAGGTCGCCATGCCCGCCGGTGATCGAGATCCCCGGCCCACTGGCGACGATCCGGGGTCCGACCAGAAATCCTTCGTCGATCGACTCGCGAAGATCGACCGCCAGGAATGGTCGTGAGCCGACATCACGGACCGTGGTGAAACCGGCTTCGAGCGTGGTCTTCGCGTTCAGGACGGCCGCGAATGCGCTATGGTTGGGTGTGTCCTTGAACTTGTTGATCTCGTCGTAACGGTCGGCCCTTGAGCCGAGATGGGTGTGACAATCGATCAAACCCGGCAAAATGGTGAACCTGGAGAGGTCGATCACCTCGGCCCCGTCGGGGATCGGGATTTCCCGAAACGAACCCACCGCCTTGATCCGATCCCCCTCAACCTGGATCACGCAACCGGCCCGGGTCGAGTCCCCCGTGCCGTCGAACAGGTGCCCCGCCTTGATGTAGACGACCTTGGGTGCGGGATCGGCGGAAAAACCAAACGAAGCCAACAAGAGGGGCAGGATGAAGTTCAAGGGGTCGATCTCCAAGAAGAAAAAACGAAGCCAATCTCGTCCGACCACGTTTTCGTGAGATTCATGATCGTAAACCGACTCCTGACATATTCCCATTGTGAGCTCGTCGAAGAGCAGAGTTTGTTCGACATTTTGACAGTGATCGAAACCAGTGCGTCCTCGCTGACGCTCGCCCCATCCTCCGTTTTGGATTGGCTATTCGTTACCGGATCACGCGGGTTCATCGAAGCGGTAGGATGGGGCGAGTGCAACGAGTCCCACCACGCAATCATGGTGGGGCTTGCCCAGGCTCGACCCATCCTACATACTTCGCTTCGAGCCGCGATTGAGGAGGGGGGGCAGCTTTCCCGAGATTGGTTCCGGAAAACGCCAAAGTTTCGCGGGGAGAAATTCCGATAACTGATCTGGTAGTTCATGCCCACTCCTAGTAAAAGGGGCCAACCGCGGTGATCGCGATCCCCTCCGTTCGCGGAACCGGGCCGACCGGATGGTCGTGCTCGTTCAAGGACAGGGATGTCGTTGTCAACGCGATACCGAAGGCGAGTCGTCGACTCGACGCGCCCCCGTTCCGGGGTTCCGCGTCTGGTCGTCCCCCCTCGCTGCTCGGGACCCGGCTCGTCACGATGACGGGTCGTGGGGCCTTCGACGCAAGGCCCGCCCAGGGAAGGGCCGGTTTAACCCACCGGCACGTAGACCACCACTCGCATCAACATCTACTTTTCCTGGCGCGAGCGTCCGCATGGTCGGACCCGGCTCGTTCACGGTGGGAGTTCGCGCTTTTGGCGTGGCTTCTTCCGGGCGATCCGATACCTTCGCGTCGATTGGCCCGGACCACGATGGAGCCCTTGCCCCGGGCCCATCGCGACCGACACGCGGGTGCCTCCCATGACGGGTTGCGCTTCGAGTCGTCCTGCGGGAAAGGAGTCCGTGCGGCATGACCTTCGCTACCTTGCTCTTCGCCCTGATCGCCACGACGGCCGCCGATCGTTCGAGCGACCCCGTGCTCCTCGATTTTCAGTCCGAAAACTGCGGCCCATGCCGGCAGATGCGCCCCGCGATCGATCAGTTGATCGCGCTGGGGTATCCGATCAAGGCGGTTGATGTCGACCGTACTCCCGACTTGAGTGAACGATACAAGGTCTCGGTCGTTCCCACCTTCGTGATCGTTGACGCCAAAGGGAACGAACTGGCCCGAGCCCGGGGGGCAATGCCCGCCAGGCAGCTTGCGACCTTCTACAACCAGACCAAGTTGAAGGCCGCCGCGACCGCCTCACCGGTCGAGGAAGCCGAGGACCGCGACAACAGCGCCGACGTCGAAGACACTCCGGCGACCGAATCCGCTCCCACGGCAACGGCGACTCCGCTGGTCAATCCTCGACCTTGGGAAACCGTGGTCCGGATCAAGATGCACCTTTCCAGCAAGGAATGGGGCTTTGGCTCGGGAACGATCATCGACAGCACGGAAGAAGAGTCGATCATCCTCACCTGTGCGCATATCTTCCGCGTCAAAGGGCCTGTGCAGCCGACTCCAAAGAACTTCCGGGTGCCGATCTCGGTCGACCTGTTCAGCGGCCAGCTCATCGGTCGCGACCCCGCTCAGGTCAGCCGGGGCGAGCAGGATATCGTCGGCGAGGCGATCGATTACGACTTCGATAACGACGTCGGCCTGATCCGGATTCGCCCAGGCCGCAAGCTCCCCTCCTCAAGGGTCGTCCCCCCCTGGTGGACACCCAAGAAAGGGATGAGCATGTTCACCGTCGGCTGCTCGCACGGAGCGGACGCGACTGCCTGGAACACGACGATCCTCGACCCGAAGGTCACGATGACCAACACGGCGACGAAGAAAAACTTCTCCGAGATCAAGTGCACCAATCAGCCCAAGGAAGGGCGATCCGGCGGCGGTCTCTACACTTCCGACGGTTACGTCGCGGGAGTCTGCGACTTTGCCGACCCGAACGAACGGGTGGGGCTGTACGCGGTTCCCGAGGCGATCCACCGGCTACTCGATCGCAACGAGCTGATGGCCTTGTACAAGCCGAGCAGCGACGGAGCCGACACCCGGCTCGCCTCAACCCGATCGACGGGGCCGGCTCCATCGAGCAAGACAAAGGTTCGAGCCCAGAGCCCCGATTGGCCCGGAGCCCGCGAGGTGACCTTGCCGCCTCCGGAACTCGCCGGGATCAAGACCTGGAGCCGACCGAAGTCCGCCGAGGCTCCGGCGACTCCTCGACAACGCCCCGCCGATGATTCGGAGACCGCTCTGGCCGAGAACCGAGGCGGGCGGGTTCGGCTCGGCGAGGCGACTCCCACCGAAGCGTCGATCGATCCCGGCCCCGACGCCCGGGCGCTGGAGAGCCTGTCTCGCGACGAGGCTCGATCGGCCGAACCGGTTCCTCCGCCGGTGAATCGGGCTCCGTCCCGAACAGCACCGAGCCAGACGAAGCCAAAGACGTCGGGATGGAAAGGCGTCCGGACGACCTCGCCCGATGGCGACGGGGCTCGGGCCGCCTTCCCCTGATCGATCAGGCGATCAACGAGCGTAATTGCTTGATGGTTCGCGGAACGGCGATTTTCGGGTCTTCCTGGGCCTCGTATTCGAGAACCACGTAGCCGGAATACTTCGCCTCACGGAGCAGGCTGACCACCTTCGAGAGGTCAGCCGGCTCCTTTGCTTTCCCTTTGGTGCTGACCTCGGTCTTGACCTGGACGTTGACCGCGTACGGGGCAAGCTGGGCAAGATCGGCGTAGGGGTCGACACCGTGAAAGTTGCCGGTGTCGAGATTCACGCCGAAGTTGGGGAAGTCGATCGCCTTGACCAGCTTGAGAAGTTGGGCGGGAGTCGCGGTGATCCCGCCGTGATTTTCGAGCGCGAGGGTCACCCCTTTTTCGATCGCGTAGGGCATTGACTGTTTGATCCCGTCGATGGCCCGGTCGATGGCTTCGTCTTCGCTTTCCCCCTTGGGGACAGTCCCGGCGAAGATCCGGATGACCGGGGCATCGAGTTCCGCCGCGCGGTCGATCCAGGTCCGGACGAGACCGAGCTGCTTGTCGCGATCGGGTCCGGGCTTGACGCAGAAGTTGTTACCGACCGAGGTCCCCGAGACATCCAGGCCAAGGGTGAAGGCTCGTTGCTTGAGCCGATGGAGGTAGTCGGTCGTGACGTCGGGCGGAAAGTAGTACGACGTCAGCTCGACGCCATCGAGCCCGAGGTCGGCGGCAAGCTCGACAAACTGGAACAGGTCCATCGTCGGCTTGCCGGTTTTGGGAGCGAGTGCGTCGCGAAACGAGTAAGCCGCGAGGCTCAGCTTCAGGTGGCTCGGTCGAGTTCGGGGAATCGGGTCGATCGCGCCCCGGGCTGGTGAGGCAAGCGCGGACGAACCCGCGATGGTCGCGAGCGTGGTCGAGACAAGGAACTGTCGACGAGAGATCGGTGGCATCTGGGTGGCTCCCGGTGGGGCACTCGCGTTCGAAACGAATCGACCCGGATGATAAATCCGGGTCGGACGGGAAACCATGGTCGAGTTCGCGAAATGCTGAAGGGACCGATCAGTTTTCCAGTTCCGCGAGCAGTTCGTTGACCTCGCGATCGAGCAACGTCCGGCCGGCTGGACTGCCATTGGCGGAGCCGCCATGGGAGCGTGATCCAGCGTCGGCGAACATTTCCTCGGCCTCGTCCTGTGCTCGGGGATCATTCGGGTCGGACTGGGTCCGGGCGCGGAGATAGAGCTTGATCGGCACGTCCTTGAAGGGCAGCTTCTCGCGGAAATAGTTCAGAAGATAGCGCTGATAGGGGGCCTCGAACATTCCGGGATAGTTGACGAACAGGACGATGGTCGGCGGCGCGGTGCCGACCTGGGTGGCGTAATAGATCCGGGGATTCCGGCCGTTCTTCGACGCCGGCGGATGGGCATCGATCGCCTCGCGGACGATCCGGTTGAGCGTCCCGGTGCCGATCCGCTGGCTGGCCTGCTTGAACATCGACTGCGAGAGGTTCAGCAACGCTTTCACGTTCCGGCCGGTCTGGGCCGTGATGAACGCCAGGGGCATGTAGGCCATTCCCCGGAAGGCGTGCTGGACGAGAACCGCGAACTTCCCCATGGGGGATTTTTCGGAGTCGCCCGTGTTTTGCATCAGGTCCCACTTGTTGACCGTGAAGATGCAGGGCTTGTATTGCTTGGCGATGTAGTCGGCCAGTTGCTTGTCGAGCCGGGTGATCCCCTGGGTCGGGTCGAGAAACAAGAGAACCACGTCGGCCCGGCGAATCGAGCGCTCGGCGCGGTGGACCGAGTAGAAGTCGAGACTGTCGTTGATCTTGGCCTTGCGCTTGACGCCCGCCGTGTCGATGGCGACAAACGGGAGGTTGTCGAGCTCAAACCGGACGTCGACCGAGTCGCGCGTCGTCCCCGGTCGTTCGGAGACGATCATCCGTTCGGCGCGGGCCAGCGTGTTGATGAACGTCGACTTGCCGGTGTTGGGACGACCGACGGCGGCGATCTTCATGACCTCGTCGGCGGGCCGGGCCGAGTGTTCCTCGGGCAGCCGCTCGGCGATCATCTTGTAAAGCTGGTTGCGGTTCCGATTCTGCTGGGTCGAGACATAGACCGGTTTGCCGCGACCGAGCTTGTAGAATTCGCCGCCTCGCGAATCCATCTCGGGGGTGTCGGCCTTGTTGATGACCAGCAAGACCGGGGTCTTCTGGATGTAACGAAGCCGATGCGCCACCTCTTCGTCGAGAGGCATCACGCCGTCGCGGACATCGACGACAAACAGGATGACGTCGGCTTCCTGGATGGCGGTCTCGATCTGACGATCGACGTCCTCGGACAGGTCATCGCGGTCGACCATCCCGATTCCGCCGGTATCCATCAGCTCGAAGAACCGGGGATCGTCATCGTCGCCCGCCTGGGCGAGAGTGCTCACCCGATCGCGGGTCACGCCCGACATGTCGTCGACGATCGCGATCCGGCGCTGGACCATCCAGTTAAAAAGCGAGGATTTTCCGACATTCGGTCGACCGACGATCACAACTTTCGGCAGGGGCATGCTGGTAAGCGTCCTTTCTCTGGACCACCCGGGAAGAGGTGGTCGGAGACCCACCGCTGGTATGATCTGAGGTGTCGAATATCAAGATGGTGGGGGACTCTCGATGGTTCAATCGTTTTATTATAGGACATCATCGTTCTCAGACAATCCAGAGTATCCCCGATGGATCGATTCGTCGTGCGAATCGTGCGGATTATCGGGTTTGCCGGGGCAAGAATTCTTGAGATAATCCCAAATTGACTGAAGTCTGTGGTAAGGATCGGCGTGAGAACAGGTGTCGTGATGGTCGATCGGACCGAGTCGGGTGGGGGCTTCACGGTTCTTGACGGTCTGGCCCTGGTGACGGGGGCGGCGGTGGCGTCGGTCCATCTCCGCTCGGCGGTTCCACGGGTCGCCGGTCCGATCGGCTGGTTCTGGGCCTGGTTTCTGTTCTCGTGGCTGGCCGTGGTTTCGGCGGGGCCTTATCTGTTTCTGGTCCGGCGGTTCTTTACCAGGCCCGACGGCTATCCTCGATTGGGGGATCGACTCTGGGCTCTGGCGGGGTTGCCCTGGTTGGTCGCGGCGCTGATCCGGACGTTCGAGACACCCAACCGGTCCGGATTGCCTCGGTCCGATCTGGCTTACGTCACCAGTCTGACGCTCGGTCTGGCGGTTGTCGCCCTGATCACGGTGCCGACTCTCGCCGCGCGATTTCTCGGCAACTCGTCCCCGCGGACCCGAAGTGAAGTGCCGACCCCCTGGACCCATCGACTCGGGATCTGTCTGGCCGTTTCCTGGCCGATCCAGTGCGGAGTGGGACTGATCGTCACGGGTTGACGAGGAAGTCGAGCCAAGATGACCACAGATCCGTCCCGGACCAGTTCGTCGCGAGGTCTTCGGATTCACGACCTGATCGGCCTGGTCGTCGGTTACGGGATGGCCGCGCTCCTGGCCCGGTCGTTCTGGCCGAGTTCCCGGCCGTTTTCCGGCGTCTCGGTCGTCGCCCTGATTATTGACTTCGTCTGGCTCGGCCTGGCGATGAGCGGGCCAGTCCTCTTGCTGCTCGATCGTCGCGGTGGTCCGTCCACGAAATCTCTCGAAAAACCACGACGCCCCGCCCGTCCCGGACGCCTGATCTCGGCTCAAGACGCCAAGCCCGAGCCCGTTGGCCGAGGGCCGGCTCGACTCCAGGTCGAGGAACCGGCTCGCTACACCAAGGCCGAGCTCGCCTGGATCTTGATCGGCGGTTACTGGATCGCCTTGACGATGTTCATCGTCCCGGCGTTCTCGATCGATACCCCGTGGGCGCTGGTGGGCCTGTTTCAGATCGTGGTGGCCGTTGGCCTCTGGGTGGTCGTCCCGAGACGGTCCACCCCTGGCGAGATCACCAACGCCTGGACCCACAGCGCGGCCTCGATACTCCTCTGGACCTGGCCGTTCGCCTGGATCTGCCTGATCCTGCTGAGTCGAACTTTCTGAGAGCGAATGCTCGGCACCAGCTCGATCCGATCCGGTGGCCATGCTCGCTCGAAGTCGTCACGAATCGCGATCTGACTCGACCGTTCCGGGTCACTGGGCTAGGATGCCGATCATCGAGGAAAGCAAGAAGCGACATAAGGCATAAGGAGGCCGGTCGATGACGGTGCGGCATCATCAGTTCGCGGCAGTTTCGATTCTTCTGGCCGGGGTCGTGGTCTTGCTCGCATGGGGACGCTCGATGGGTGTCGACTCATCGGCCATCGCGCGCGATCGCGACCGCTTCCAGGGCCGATGGGTCGCGACCCGGATTCAGGCGGGCAACGGGTTGACGATGGAAGGGGCCAAAGCTGCCACTTGCCGGGTCGAATTCGCCGGCAACTTGGCCCACTTTGTCGGGTTGATCGACCAGCCCGAGGCCGAAGGCACCTGTTATCTCGAACAGCAGGGCGATTATAACCGGGTCGACTTCCGGCTCGATGCCGGCTGGATCATCGGGATCTACGCGTTCGAGGGGGACCGGTTGAAGCTGGCCATCAATCCGTTCGCCCCGCCCGAGCGGCTGGGTGTCCCCACTCGCCCCCGACCTCGCCAGCTCAAGCCGGCCGAAGGCACGATTTATTACGAATTTCGTCGCGACAATCCATGATCGCCGTCCAACTCAACGATGGCCGGAGTAACGATGGCTGATGACCTCTCGTAGGTGATCATCGGTCATTGTTCCTCCGGCCATTTTGCTTCAAAAGGCTTCGACCCGGATCAACCCTGATCTTCGTCCTTGGTCTTATCTTCGCTGGGATAGTTCTGCGGCTTGTAGCCCGCCTGGGTCCGGAGCCGTTCCATCCCTTCGGTCACCGCCTTGCGGAAGACGTTCCCCTCGGTCTCGCCCTGATAGCTGGCGAGCGATCCGGTTGGCCCCATCAGCGATTGATAGGTCACGGGCTGGCGCTGTTCGAGCGCGATGACGTAGTAAGTTGACTGCGGAAGGTCGGTTTCGACGGCGACGTCGCCCGGGCGAAGGCTGAACATGCTGTCGAGGATCGCCGTGCCCGCGTTGGGGATCTGGCGGATCTCGGTAAGCACGGCGGGGCCTCGGCGTCCCGGAATCAGCCCAGGGTGCTGCGAGGGGATCTCGGGGCCGGGCTGAAGCTTCGTGACCGAGGAGATTTCGAGGACCGGTCGGGTTTCGACCGAGAGTTCCTTGATCTGCCCGCCCAGCGACTTCAGCTTGGCGGCGTATTCCTCGGCGGCTTTCTTGGCCAGCGGTCGGGCCTTTTCGAGCTTCCAGGCCCGAACCACCAGGTCGCGAACGTCCTTGAGTTCGGCGACGTGCGCCGGCTCGTCGGCGATTTTCCGGCCGAGGAAGCAATTGCCGATGAAGTCGTTCATCTCGAACGAATCAAAGAGCTGGCTCTTCGGCCCGAAGATGATGTCGGCAAACGTCTTGGCGTCGGTCGACTTGGTCGGCGACAGGCCGGCTCGGGCGAGGAAGATCACCGGATAGGTTTCCGCCTCGCTCCGGGTGATCAGACCGGTCACTTCGCGCTTCAAGCCGTACTTCTGGGCGATCTCGGTCAGGTCGGTCAGCTTGGGCAGAACGTACTTGTCGGTCGGAGAGCCGTCCTTCTTGGCTTCGGCGATCTCGTCCTCCACGTCGTGGTAGGCGTCGGAGAACTTGTCGATGACCTCGTCGCGAATCTTGCCGAAGGTTTCCTGGATTTCCTCGTTGGCCTTTTCGCGAGCGATGGTTTCGACGATCGTTTCGCGGACGAATTCAAACGCGATGTACCGGGGCGGGGTCAGTTCCGGCGCACCGGCGAAGATGGCGACCGGCAGCTCGAAGTCGAGCGGATAGTCGGTCTTGTGGGCTTCGTAATACTTTTTCAGTTCGCTTTCGGGGATCGTCGGCTTGATCCGCCGGGCGACCTGGTTGATGTCGGTCTGGAGAAATTCGACGTTCACCTTCCGGACAACCTTGAAGCCGGGCGTCGACTTGGTCGGGTCGGGCAGGACGTCCTTATATTTCTCATAAAGCTCGGCCACCTCGGACTCGGTCGGCTCGCCGACCTGGCCGGTGTACGATTCGGCCAGGTACGGGACGGCCTTGAACGTGGTCCGCTCGGTCTGGTCGCGATAATTCCGAAAGACGTCGAGCGGGGTGGTGATCGGCATCGAGATCTCGGCCCGGGCCAACAGGAGCCGGACCTGGCTGGCGACGTCTGTGAGCAGTTGTTCACCGCTGATCTTGCGGTCGAACCGGGCGAGGATCAACTCGAACAGGGCCGCGTTCATCCCCTGGCTCTGTTCCTGGACCCAGTTCTTGGCGAATTCCGCGTCGTCGGGAATTCCGAGCCGATCGGCCTCGTGCTGGAGGATCAAGGCGTCGATCATCTCGGCCTGGGTGAACCCGCCGAAGAAATTCATGTTGCCGAACCGGTCGGCCCACGACATGAATTGATTAGCGATCTGTCGCTTCTGACGCATTTCGAAGAGGTCGGACTGATGGATCTTCTTGCCGTAAAGTTCGGCGACCTCCAGATCCTTGTCGTTCACTCCGCCGCTGTTCATCCAGCGGGGCAGGGTGTCGGACAGGACAAATCCGATCATGGCCAGGATCGCGAAGACGGCCAGAAGCTTCCGCTGATGTTGTCGAAAGACCGCGAACGGCATGGTGTTCCTCGATGCTTCAGAGCCGGCTCGTCCGGGGGGGACCGGGAGCGGTCCCTCTTGACACGCCCCTGTAGGCTAGCTATTTGAAGGGCGCGGGCTTCCCAACACCGGCCCAAACTGTAGTGTAGCAAGAAACGTCCCGAGAACAATCGCAAACGAGACCGCTCGACTCCGCTCACTTTTTCGTGCGATCATTCTGGTCGTCGACCCAAGCGGAGTGTCCGGATCAGGATAGGAAGACACCGTGGCGCGAAAGTCATCGAAAACCGCATCCCCCGAGACCCCCCAGACCCCCTCGCCCAAGAAGCGAGCCGCGTCGACCAAGGCCGCCAGCGCGACCAAGGCCAGCAAAACCACCAAGGCGAAGGCCAAGGCACCTCGGGTTGCCACCGACGAGCCGGCACCGGTCAGTGTGATCCGAGGCCGGAGCCTGGTGATCGTCGAGAGCCCGAAGAAGGCCAAGTCGATTAACAAGTTTCTCGGCTCCAAGTTTGTCGTCAAGGCGAGCATGGGGCATGTCCGCGACCTTCCCAAACGGAAGCTCGGCCTCGACGTGATCCGCGGCTACACGCCGTCGTACGAGATCATGCCCGCCAAGAAGGACACCATCTCCGAGCTGAAACGCGAGGC
>JAJYCH010000062.1 GCA_021778575.1 Planctomycetota bacterium | reverse complement strand
GGCTGGCACTGGTCAAGGCCCGAGGGCGCGACTGGTACGAGCAGCGGTTCATCCCGGCGATCAGCCCGCTGACGCTGGTTGCGCTCTTGTTCACGATTGTGATCATGTTCTCGATCCAGGGGCGGAACATCGTGGCTCAGCCGTTCGACGTGGTCCGGATCGCGATCCCGCTCTTGATCTATTTCGTGGTGATGTTTTTGGTCTCGTTCGCGATGGGCCGGGCGCTGGGGGCGGACTACTCGAAGACGACGACGCTGGCCTTCACGGCCGCGAGCAACAACTTCGAGCTGGCCATCGCCGTGGCGGTCGCCGTGTTCGGGATCAACTCGGGCGAAGCGTTCGCGGCGGTCATCGGACCACTGGTCGAGGTCCCCGTGATGATCGGCCTGGTGAACGTCGCCTTCTTTTTTCAGCGTCGCTTTTTCGTCGTGTCAAACCCATGAGAATCCACTCGTCCATGAACCTTCGCCAGCTTGCGACCTGCGCCGCCTTGACTCTCGCATCGATCGCCGCCACACCGCCGGAACCGCGCGACGCCGGCCCGTTCACCCGGGCGCTCTGGCTCATCCAGCGCCACGGAACCCTCGACGCGGCCGACCCTCGGAACGACATCACCACCAAGGGTTCCCTGGCCAGGGCCCTGGGCAAGGACGGCATCCTCAAACCCGCCGGAGTCAAAGGCTTGATCGACCCGAACACGTTCGCGAAGCTCGCCGGAACCGATGAGCGGCTCGACCCCTCCGAAATCCAGAACGTGGTCGAGGCGGATCTCCCCGAGTCACGCCGTCGGCTCTTGCCGGCCATCGTTGCTCATGCCGACTTCCTGACCACCTCGTTCGACCGGATTGACGAGGTTCATCGCGCGGCCGGCGAGACCTTGAGCGACTGGATCGTCGACAATTATCAGCCGGGCAAGCCGCTCCCGGTGACGGTGATCTGCACCGGGAACTCGCGACGGAGCATTCTCGGCTCGACGTTGGGGAACATCGCCGCGGCTTATTATGGAATGCCCGAGATCCGATTCCACAGCGGAGGAACCGCCCCGTCGGCGTTCAATCCGCGAACGATCACGGCGCTCCGGGAGATCGGCGTCGAGGTCGAGCCGACCGGCGAGCAGGCCCCTCGGGGAGAGCCATCGACCGCCAACCCGATCTACCGGGTCCGCTGGGGAACGCCAGGCGAGCCGTCGTTCGAGGCAACCGAGTTCTCGAAGACCTACTTCAACCCGGTCAACCCCCATCAGGGGTTCGCCGCCTTGATGGTCTGCGGCGAGGCCGACGAGGGGTGCCCGGTCGTGAAAGGGGCGGCGATCCGGATCTCGATGCCGTACCTCGACCCGAAGATCTTCGACGAGAGCCCCTACGAAGCCGCCAAGTACGCCGAGCGTCGCGACGACATGGGGCGGCTGATGCTCGCGAGCCTCTTGCGGGCGAAACAGCGGATCTCGGCCCGAAAACCCGGTTAATCGCCGGGCTCAGCCCGTGAATATGATCCCCCGGAGAGCTTGCTCGATCGAGCTTCGTTCCGAGGGGAGGGCGACGAATTGGGTTCGTTTTGGCAGAGGTGCGATTGTCGACCGGCACCACACAGCAACGGGCGACCGATCGGCCGATTGGCTTCGTTTTGGAAGACACGCGAAAGCCCCAGGCGCTGGCCCGGGGCTTTGCTGGATGGAGAGCGATTCCGATCTCGAACGGGCCTCGTTGGCTTCGTTTTAGCTCTGCGGGGTCGCCTGGCCCGAGGGGGCGACGGCGGCCGGGGCGGTGACAGCCGGGACCATCACCGTGGTCTTGACCGGAACCGTCTTCGTCACCTGGCGGGGGACGCAGGTGTAGACGGTGACGGGGACCTGCTCGGAGACCGTGTACGGAACCTGACGGGTCGCCATCTCGGTCACCGTCTTGCATTGCGTGGTCATCACGGTGACGGGAACCTGTTCGGTCACCGTGTAGGGAACCTGGCGGCTGGCCGTCGAGGTCACTGTCTTGTACTGCGTGGTCATCACGGTGACGGGAACCTGTTCGGTCACCGTGTAACCGACCTGACGGCTGGCCGTCTCGGTCACCGTCTTGAACTGTGTGGTCATCACGGTGACGGGAACCTGTTCGGTCACCGTGTACGGGACCTGGCGGGACATCGTCTCGGGAACCCACTTCAAGACGGTCGAGGCGACCATCTCGGTCTTCTGCTCGGGGACGTAGGTGGTCGACTGAACGGGAACCTGCTTGTAGGCGGTGCTGGTGACGTTGTGGGTCTCGGTCACGTCCTTGACGACCGCTTTCTTGGTGGCGGCCTGCGGGCTGGGAGTGACGGCGCCGCTCTGTCCGCTGGCCGTGGCCTGGCCGCTGGCGACGGGCACATCCACCCACTCGGTCACTTGCTTCGTCGTCGTCACCGGGGTCGTGACGGTGTAGGGCTGGTTGACCATGGTCGTGGTCGTGACCGGCTTCATCACGATCGTGGTCCGAGAGACCTGAACCGTCTCGTTGACCGGCTTGTTCACGGTGTACTGCTCGGTCTTGTACTCGACCTTCGATCGGGTCTGCATCTGCGTGGTGGGAACCTGCTCGGCGACCGTCTTTGTCACCGGGTACTGCTCGGTCTTGTACGCAACCTTCGATCGGGTCTGCATCTGGGTGGTAGGAACCTGCTCGGCGACCGTCTTCGACACCGGGTATTGCTCGGTCTTGTACTCGGTCCGGCAACGGGTCTGATACTGGGTGGTGGGAACGCGGTCGATGACGGTCTCGGTGACCGTCTTGTAGGTCGTGACTTCTTGCGGGACAAAGGCCGCGCCAACCTCGCAAGTTGCCGGAGCCGCCGTGCCGCATCCACCACAGGCTGCGACCCGGGTGAGGTGCCCACACTTCTTGTGGCCCGCCGCCTGACTCTCAGCCGTCAGACCGAAGCCCAGTCCTAAGGCCAGGCTCCAGGTCAACCGATTCTTCGTCAGCAAGTTCATCACGTCAAAAATCTCCCGGAATTCCGTCACGCCACGCCCCGACTCGTATGACCCTGTTGTGTGTCTCCTGATCGAGCGGGAGGTAAAATTGTTCTACCACAGAGTCTAAGAAGAAAAAATAGATTGGGCAAATTTCATTGATTGCAACGACTACAGGCTTTGAAAAATTCTTGTGTCCTGGATCACCTGGCGAGGTTTCGGAAACACAATAAAATGGGAAAAATTTGTTGAACTCAGCGATAAGTAGTCATCCGGCTCGACAGCTCAGTTCAGTCGCCGATTCGGCCTTATTAAGTTCGAGTCAATGTCGCGAAAAAACCGCCCGAGTGGGCACGAAGGGTGTGCCGCTCGGGCGGTGAATGAGAGGTTGGCGATCGGGTCTGGGCGAGTGGCGGCTCGGGCTCAGTAGGAGTCGGACGAGATGATTTCGCCACCGGCCATGGTGCTCAGGGCCCACCAGGTGGGCATGCTGATGGTACTTTTGACAAAGTGAACCGAGCCGTCGACCATGACGACATTGACACCGCCGGGATGTCGACTGGTGGCGGTGATGGCGTCATCGTCGCTGTCGGAGTTGCCGCCGCCGAAGTCGCACATGAACGAATTCGGCGGCATGACGTGGTTGTACCGCGTCTGGCCCGACCGGCCCCACCACCAGGCCGCGCCCAGCGGGAAGTCTCCGGCCCCGGCCGGGACGACGTTCGTCGGCGTGATCCCGCCGCTGGTATTGCAGGCGGTGTAGTCGAGTTGGGGACTGGCGTTGCCGGCGGTGGCGCCCGATGCGGGGGTCGAGATCCGCACGAACGAGGACGACGGCTTGAGATTGTCGAATCCGCCTGAATAGGCTCCCACGCCGGTGACGACCTCGCTGAACGAGACCGTGTTCGAGGTGCCGTCGATGATGTTGGCCAGCTTGATGACGAGCCCGCTGGAGGCGAACGGCCCGCTGAACTGGTTCGTCGACCCGTTGGCTCCATAGGCGGCCGTCCCGGTCAGGAACGAGTAGGCATCGGCCCCGGCGTTGCTCTGGTAGTTGGTGTTGCCCGGCGACAGGCCGCCGAACCGCGACGACATGTCGACCCGGCTGGTGTCGGACGGGCAAAGGAAGGCATTAATCTTGGTGAGCTGGACCGTCCGGTTGGACGAGTCGATGCCAGCCCAGAAGGACGGACCGTTGTGAAAGAAGTTACACGCGTTGTAGAGGTTCTGCTGCTCGATATAGGGCAACATCAGACAAAGGCTCGAAGGGACGTTGTTCGATCCGATGTTGTGCGGTGACTCTCCCCAGGGCAAGGCCCCCACGGAACTCTCATAGTTCATCACCGCCAGGCCAATCTGCTTCAGGTTGTTGACGCACTGAGTCCGACGGGCCGCCTCGCGAGCCGCCTGCACGGCCGGAAGCAACAAGGCGATCAAGACCGCGATAATAGCGATGACAACCAGCAATTCGATCAATGTGAAGCCGCGTCGACGCATAGAAATCCTCTTTCTTTCCGGCCCTTTCAAGAGCCCTTGCGCAGTGACGGAAGAGGCGAGGCGTCACACACCTGGTCAGACGGCCCACCGGCGCGGCGGGGCCGTCTCGCAACCCGAACAACAGGCGTGCGAACGCTGAGATTCCGTCCTGGCCGGACGAAATCCTGAAAACGGGAACGAGATCATTTCCATTCAAGCAGACGAAGGGACCGGCGACTGACTCAGTCGCTGGCAGCGCACTTTCACCTAACTATTTGCCGGATGCCGGAAATTCTCACAAAAAATTCGGCCAACCTTCGAATCTTTGAAAATCCAAGCAAATCCGGGGCCTGGTATCGAGAATCCCCCATCCGACCACGCCTTCGCCTTATTTCGCGGGGCTCGCGACGATTCCGTGGCGGTAATGGTTGCGAATCTCGTCGATCGTCAGGGGTCGGTCGTAGAGGGCAACCTCGTCCATCCGACCGACGAAGGGGCGGTCGACCGACAGGCCGACCCCAGGCAGCGCGGTGAGCCGGCCGAGGATCAACTGACAGGGGACGTTGGCCCGGTCAGGGGTCGCCGAGGCTTGCGACGAGACCTCGCCATCCTTGTAGAGTTCGATCCGATCGCCGACCACTTGACCCACGAAGTGATGCCAGCGACAGGGAACGTAAGGTTCACTCGAATAGGTGTTATCGCCCCCCTCCCAGCCGGACGGCCAGCGATGGAGCAGGCGGATCGAAGCAGGCTTATGAATCGTCAGGCGGTTCCTCGACGTCAATTCCATCAGGAAGACATGGTGATCAGTCGCTCTCGGCGAGACCAGACCGGCCAGCGAGGCATGCGTGATGGCCCGCGAGAGGCACCAGAACTCGATCGCGTAGCCGGGGCTCGAATTCGGCTGCCAGTCGTCCTCGAGCGTCATGAACTGCGGCTCGGTGGTGGCCCGGAACTCGGCCAACCGGTTGCTCACGCCCGGGGCGGGACCGTCATCCCGGCCGACCAGCCGGATCGGGCCGACGACTTTCAATGGGGGTCGCCCGGCGACCTCATTGGGGGTCGAGCCGTCGACGAGCGACTCGAACCGCCAGTAACCCCAGGGGTTCGACGCCAGGACCGCGGCCGGGTAAGCCGGGTCGAGCCCCAACGGCGGAGCGACCAGTTCCGAGGCCGAGGCGAAATCCTCCGACGTCGGCACGGCCTCGATCTTGCCGGCCTTCGGGTCAACCTCGAAGGCCTTGGTCGACCCGGCCCGGCCGGCATCCAGGAGGTAGGTCCGCCGGGGACTTCCCACCGAATTCAGGACCGCCGCTTCGAGCTTACCCAGAAAAACCCGCCCTTGCGTCTTGCCGTCGAGGCCAACGTTCATGGCGAATTCGGTCCCGAGATCGACGACCGCCGCGCTCGGCCCCAGGACGATGAATCCCTCCGCGCCCGAGGGAACCCGCGCCCTGATCCGCCCTTGATGACAGAGAACCTTGCTCTCGGAGACCAGTTCGACATCCGCCGGTCCCTCGATGTCCAGGACCACCCCGGTCAGCATCGACAGGATCGCTCGACCCGGGCCGACCCGGAACCGGCCGTTGGCGAGGATATCCCCTTCCTTGGGCCGAGGTTCATCCACCGACGATTCCCAGAATGCCCCGTCAAGCTTGACCACCATCGCCAGGCCGACCGAGCTATCGACCCGGGGATACGCCTGGGTTCGTGCGACCTGGGACGCTGGCGGACCCGGGTCCGATCGCCTCGGCCAGAGAATCGCGACCAGTCCGGCCGCGGCCAGAAAGGCTGCGGCAACCAGTCCGCGCCGGAACATTGAACGGGACGATCCGACCGGAGCCGACGCCCCCGGATGATCGAGCCCCCGGACGATCCGCTCTTCCAGCGGCTCGGGCGTCGGGGTCTCGGTCGAACTCCAGCCCAGTTCATCTTCGAGCCGGAGCCAGCGCGACTCGGGCGATTGCACGGTCTTGAGCATCCCCAGCATCCGGATCTCGGCCACGAACGAGCGCCGGAACGCCTCGTCGAGCCGGAGCCGGGCCAGGAGCGCCTCGCGACGATCGGGCGCGGTCTCGATCCCCAGCCAGGCCGCCAGGAGGTCGGCGAGATCCGGTTCCATTAGCCGAGCTCCTTCTGGACGCAGTCGCGGAGGAGTTGGTTGGCACGATAGTGGAGATTATAAATGGCCCCGACCGAGGTCACAAATTCCTCGGCCAGATCGACCGGCTTGTCGCCGTCGAGACCCGCCCGGACCACGCGCCGGAGCTTCTCCGGGAGCCGCCCGATACAGCGCAGAAGCGCCTCGATCGACTCCGAGTTATCCGACGACGCGGCGGCCTCCAGATCCCCTTCGACCACCCGGGCCACTTCCTGGCGAAACCGCTCCAGGGCCTTGTCGCGCCGGGCCGTACTCCGGAAATAATCGTGAAGCTTGTTCCGCGCGATCCCCCGGAGCCAGGCCCCGAAGTCGTCCCCTCGACGAAATGACGGCAGGTGACGATAGGCCGCGAGGAACACTTCCTGGGTCATGTCGTCCACATCGTTGGGGTGGTGGACCTGGCTGGCGATATAAGCCCGGAGCGGCAGGCTGAACGTCCGGACAATCAGCCGGAACGCGTCGCGCTTGCCTCGAGCCACCTGATCCACCACGACGTCGATCTCGGCCTGGGTGAGCACGCTTCGCCCCCCTTCGAGTTCCCGGCTCGGAATGATTCTCTCGATCTAATTTGCCGGAACCCGCCGGATCTCACAACCTCGCAACAGGATTAGTGGATTGCCGGCACGCCAGAATGGACGCAAGCTCTGGCAATCGAGGAAGTTCAAAATGACCGGAGGGCACCCCGAAACCAGGGTACCCTCCGAGGACAAAATCCGAAGGAGCGGGCGGGTTCCCACTCAGTACGAGTCGGCCGAGATGACCTCGGCCCCCGTCATGGTGCTGAGGGCCCACCAGGTCTGCGGGTTGATGGTGCTCTTGATGAAACGGACCGAGCCGTCCAGCATCCCGACATTGACGCCGCCGGAGTGGCGGCTGCCGGCGGTGATGGCGTTGTTGTCGCTGTCGGAGTTGTCGTTGCCGAAGTCGCAGCTCCACTTGTTGGGCGTCATGACGCAGTTGAACCGGGTCTGGCCGCCCCGACCCCACCACCAGGCCGCCCCGAGGGGAAAGTCGCCCCCCTTGGCACCAGCCACGGTGGCCGGCGAGGGCGCCGTCGCGTTACAAAGATTGTAATCGATTTGCGGGGTGCCGACGACCGACGCGCTGCCCGTCGACGCCGTCGTCAGCTTGGCGGGCGACCCCGAGGGGGTCAGGTTGTCGAAAACGCCCGAGTACGCCCCAACCCCATTGACAATCTCCGAAAACGAGACCGTGTTCGACGTCCCGTCCACGATCGTGGCCAGTTTGACCAGGATACCGATCCCCGGATAAGGACCGCAGTTGGGATTGATATTTGGGTAGCTGAAGGTATAAGCATCGGCACCGGCGGTGCACGCATAATGCGTCTAGCCGGGAGTGTCCGTGAAGCCATAAACGCCCACCATCGCGATCCGGCTCACATCCGAGGGACAGATGAACGCGTTGATCTTGGTGAGCTGGACGGTCGAGTTGACCAGGCTCTGGCCATTCCAGAACGCGTTGCCGTTCTGGCTGGTGAAGTTGCAGGCGTTGTACAGGTTCTGTTGCTCAAGTTGAGGAAGCATCATGCAGAGGCTCGATGGTGCGACGTTGGCCCTGGGCCGCGCGCACTCGCCCCAGGGCAAGGACCCCACCGCGCTCTCGTAATTCATGACCGCCAGACCGATCTGCTTCAGGTTGTTGACGCACTGCGACCGGCGAGCGGCCTCTCGAGCGGCCTGAACCGCCGGCAGAAGCAAGGCAATGAGGACGGCGATGATAGCGATGACCACCAGCAATTCAATCAGCGTAAATCCGCGTGTTCGACGACTCATCAAACGGCATCCTTCCTGGCACCCCGTCTCGAAATCAAGTAACCTCTTCCGGGCGCGCACGACCGCTCCAGGAATGCGGGAGATCACTCCGCATTGCGTTGATTGATGAGGGGGAAGCCTATGTCAAAGTATGGGTTCATCTGTGACGATAATCACGCGACATCCACAGGTCAAGGGACTGCGACGCAAGAAATTCATTTCTTACTACATCGAGCGACATTAAGGATGCTTTCGGACCGCAATACTCCTGGAAAATGGAGAACCGGGACCGAACTCGTCGCCTTCCTGTCTAAATACTCTCGGAAAATGTTGAAGTGACACCAGAATCAGACTTTTCGAGCTCTGGCAGGAAAAATGCGCCAGGCGGAAGTATCGAGACAATCATCGATGGGTTGACTGGTCCGAGTCCGGCGTGATCCGGAACAGCCGGAATTCGCGGTCGAACCGGTCGGCAGGCCCCTTCATCAGAAGTTCGACCTGGCCGAGACCCTCGAGCCCAGGAATGTCCCGCTCGCGGCCGACGAGCGCGTACGACCCAGCCCCAGGCGGGCGAGCCGCCAGGTCGACGACCCCTTGCCGCCACGACGCCGACCGATCCAGATAATAGAGCCGGACCGCCCAGTCGTGCGGGACCGGGCCGAACGGCGTCGGGTACGGCTTGCGGTCCCAATCCTCATAAAGAAACACCGGCGCGAGCTTCGGGTCAAGCTCCCGGCCCACCCGCGCGGTCCAGCCCCACTCGATGCCTCGATGGTCGAACCGGGGGCCGAGAACGAGGTGGCCCAGACCGCAGCTCAAGCCCAGGATCACGAACAACGCGCCGGTCGCCAGCTTGATCCGACCCGGCGACCACCCTCGACGCCGCTGGAGCCGGAAACCCACCCGAGCCAGCCCCAGGGCCGCCCAGACCGACAGTGGCGGCAAGGCATATATCGCATAGTGCGCATTCTTGACCGTCGCCGTCGACAGGACCAGGATCGGCACGACCGCCCAGGCCCAGAGCAAGCGATCGGCACCGCCTCGACCCCGGATCGCCCGGATCAGCGACGGTCCAGCGCCCAGCAACGCCAGCGGAGTCCAGGGCAACGCCTGCCCCAGGACCGCCGGGCCATACTGCCACCACGGACCACCGATGAAGACCTCGGGATGAGTGGCCATCCGGTCGGTCACGTGCAACGCCCAGAGCGAAACCGCCGCCGGCAACCGGATCGCTACCAGGATCGGCCAGGTCAGCGCCAGAACCGCCGCCAGAGTCCAACCTCGGCGAGAACAGAGCGTTTTGAACGCCAATCGGTCGCGATCCCAGAGCAAGACCACCCCGATCGCCGACCCCGCCAGGACCGCGCCAAAGCCCAACCCTTTGACCAGCGACATCGCCCCCAAAATGCCGAAAAAGGCCCAACGCCAGAAAACAGCAAGGAAAGGGGGGGATTCGACCTGAGCCGGCGGAGCGGTCGTTACCCGAACCATGCCGGAGAAAGCCGGCGTAGGGTCCGCTATGCGGACCGTCCCACTGGGTGCCGAATCGGTATTCACGGTCCGCACAGCGGACCCTACGAAGCTTCGACGAGCCAGCGACCAGTGCGGCCCCCGCACCACCCCCCAGTCCCCAGTCCCAAGTCCTGAGTCCTGACCCCCAAATCCCCAGTCCTGAGTCCGCAAGCGATCGAACGCCACCATCCCCCAGGTGACGAGACAGGCCAGAAGAATATCGGCCTCGGCCAGTCGCCCCCGGACGACGAACCAGAACGTGCTCGCCTGGACCAGACCGGCGAGCCAGCCGACGTTGGGCCCAAACCGACGGGCGGCGAACACCGCGATTCCCAGGGCCAGAAGAGTCGCGGCAACGGCCGACGGAACCCGCGCGACGACTTCACTCACGCCCCCCGCCAGCTTGCCCATCCCGGCGACCAGCCAGCCCGCCAGCGGAGGCTTTTCGATCCAGGGTTGCCCATCGATCGTCGGGACCAGGATGTTTCCCGTCGCGATCATCTCGCGAGCCGTCTGGGCCACGAAGGCTTCGTGGTAGGTCAACCGTCCCGAACCGCCCAGGCCAATCGCCAGCGTCAGGACGCAAAGCCCAACAATCGAGGCCAGCCGGGCCAAACCCAGTCGAGCATCCGGCATGGCGTTCGGGTCCTTCCTTGGCCCTTTGTAGATTTGGCGATCATGGAATGAACGGGATTCTAATGCCAATTTGCTTAGAGGGCGACCCGAACATTGCAGAACCATTTTGTCGAGGTCGATTGTTCCGCAATCACTCCTGATCAGCCCGCACCCGTAGTCGCATCGGGGCCGAAGTGGCTCAAGATCAGACGCGCCTTCTGCTGTTTATAGAGTTGCCACTCACGGTTGAACTCGGGCGTGATTCCGGTCCCAGGACAGAAGAATCCCGGCGGAATCTCATCGATCGAAATCGACCGAAGATGGCCCAGAAAGATTTGACGATGATTTTCCGCGAGTTTGTTCACCTCGGTGACGGCGTCATTAGTACTTAGATGATCGAGATACAGATGGAAAACTTCAGAGACGGAGTAGACGCCTCTATCGAAGTATTTCCAACATTTGCCTGGAGGACCGATCGGCCTGTCGTCACCCAGTACATGCGGCATGAATCAAGACCCTCACGCGATTTTGACACCTGGTCCAATGACATTTTCAGCGTCAAGGAATCGGGCTCACGACAGCAGGAAATCCAGATCAGCCCAACTCGGGATCAAGAAGCCCTCGCTCCGACTTGAACCAATCACCCACGACCGAACGGCGTGATCGCGCCCGATCGCCGACGTATCGCGAGATGTGACCGACGTTCTCGGTGATGATTTGCCATTCATCAAGGTCCGAACAAAATTCGATGGCCTGAGCCGAGAAGATGACGTCGGCGTCAAGGGCGTGATCGTGGGCGGTCTGCTGACCGCGTCGTCGGGCGTCAGCCCAGAGCCTGGCGGCGGTTCGCATTGCCGCATCGCTGATTGAGAGACAACGAACACGATTGGAGGCATAGAGCGCGTCGAGCCTGACAAGACCATCCCACGCCTCAGCGAGGATCAGTGACCGACGCAGTTCGTAATCAACGATCGCCGGGATGACCAGAATTGACCCGGCGCCCCATTGGCCGTGCATCCAAGCCCGAAATTCGTTGGCTTCGGGATTTCCCTTTCCGTGACAGGCCAAACCCGCCGGGTCGGAGTCAAACACCAGTATCCGTGCCACGGATCAGCGAGCCTCTCGGATGTAACGCATGGCCTCGTCCATCGCTCCAGGGCGATCATTACCGCCGATCGCCTCGAAAGCGATCAACGACGGGATCATCTTGACAAAACGGTTCCACTGCGATGGCGAGTAGACTCCTCCGTACGACATACCAGTCGGTTCGAATCCGGCACGCTCGACGTCATCCGGATATTTGAACAACTTGTAATGCTTCGGGTCGCTCTTGCAAACCGCGAGCGTCCGAGGTGGAGGATCATCGATCCCGATGGGATAGTCAGCAATATCCGCCGGGATCTCGATCCATGCCCCGGGCTCCACATCCCAGTCGACACTGGCTTCGGGGACTTCGATCAGATAATAGATCGTGC
>JAJYCH010000061.1 GCA_021778575.1 Planctomycetota bacterium | reverse complement strand
ATCGAGCCGTCCCTGGTCGTAGTCGGGATGCTTGATGATATAGATCGGCGCGATCCCCTCGCCGGGGAGAGAGTGAGCGAGTTCGGTCTCGACGTAATATTCCCACTCCTTCCGGCAATAGGCGCTCTGAAAGTAGGCGGGGCTGAGGATGGCGACCATCATCTTTGACTGACGGAGGCCGAGCAAGATCCGCTCGGCCCAGGCATCCATCGTCCGGATATGGTCGAGGTCGAAGAAGTCGTTGAGCGGGGTTCCGGTCACTCGCTGATAGTCAGCCCGGAGGATGGCGACCAGTTGCTTGACCTTGTCGAGCGACTCGCCACGATCATCGGCGTGGGCGTAGCTGATGAAGAGGTCGAATTTTTTGGTCGAGTCGTCGTCGGATTCAATCACCTGTGCCGCCTCCACCGTCGTTATTCGATCCCCGCCTTGGCAATCAGGAATCCCATCGTCGGGCTGACGGGTCGGCCGTCGCGACAGCGTTCGTATTGGATCTCGGATTCGGTCAGCCAGCGGACGGCCGGATTGTCGCCGAGGATCGGCTCGGCCCGATCTTCCAGGGTCACGGTGTAGAGTTCCATCGTGTAATCGGTCTCGGCCCGCGCATGGTTTGACCAGGCGGTGTAGGCCAGGTGGGCTTGAGGGACGGGCTCGACCCGGCAGTCAAGCCCGTCGCGAAGACCCAGCTCCTCGTAGATCTCGCGGACCAGGCAGTCGCGGAACCCTTCGTCGGGGCGTCGATGGCCGCCGACGAGGTGAAACGCGTCCCACCGAACGTTCCAGAGTGCCAGCCAGCGCGACCCGTCGACGCCAATCCGACGGACCAGGGCGAGCGAAGCTTCCGACCTGCGCATCGATCCTCCCTCCCCACTTCGCGACCAGGACCAGGAAATCGCGTCGGATCACGCCCCCCGGATCGCCCGGGCAATGTACAGCGCTGTGTCCGAAACCGGCTCCAGAGCCTCCATCTGTTCCAAAGTCATCCAGGCCAGCGGTGCTCCACCGATTGGCCTGGGAATGTCGCTGGGGTCGAGTTCGAGGTGAAAGACCTCGATGTGGTAGCACTTCCACTCGCCATCGCGGCCCGACTGGTTGAACGGGTCGAGCGTGTGGACCGCGTGCCGTTTGGGGATCTGGTGCTTCGCGAGCGGATGCCCCAACGCCTCGACGGTCGCGCGGATCGCCGTGACCTCGGCGTCTTCCTTGATCGTGACCTTCGGATTCTCGGCGTCGGCCCAGGTTCGGGTCTTGCTCATCGGCAGCGTGAACGAGCCCCAGCGCTCGTTGAAGACCGTCAGGATCGACCCGCTCCGGGTGATCGCGACCGCTTTGACATAAACGTCGGGAAAAGGTTGCGTCGCCATCGTTCCGAACTCCCCCAAGAATTGAAAAGGCGATAATCGATCCGAATCGATCGCCGGTTTCCCGTCAATCTTCCGAAATCGACCAGACAACTCTAGTATTAGCGATGAATCGTCTGATAGTCTACTAAAAAGAATTGTTTTTCCGATTTTCGTCTGGAGAGGGGGGTGTTGATGCCTCGTCCATCTCGGCTGAGTTTTGAGATTCTCGAGACATTCGTGACGGTGGTCGAGCAGGCGGGCGACGCGTCGGGGGCGGCGGCGATCCTGGAGATCAATCAGCCGAGCATGTCGAAGCGTCTGGCGCAATTGCAGAATGTCGGGGCATCGATCCGCTCGCCCTGGCTCGAACGGCGTGGCAAGCGATGGGAGCTGACGGACGAGGGGCGGCGGGTCTTGCCCGCCGTCGAGGCGGTGGTCCACCGTTACCGAGCTCTGGGAGACTTCGCGGGGGGCGGGAGCCTGGGCGTGGCCGAGGTCTCGTTTGCCTGTGGGCAGCAAGCCGTCTCGACTTATGTCCTGCAAGCGCTCGTGCGGTTCCGCCGCGAACGACCGGGCGTCCGGTTCCGGATCGCGACGATCCGGGGCAAGGCGCGGATCGAGGGGGTCGCCAATGGCCACCTCGACCTGGCGACGGTCACGTACTCCGAACCAGAGATCCGCGCGATCGCCCGGCGATCGTTACACGTCGAGCGGCTTCGCGACGACCCGTTCGTCCTGATCGCGTCGAAGTCGGCTCGCGAACCCTGGCGCGAAGCGTTCGAGGCGTTAAACGACTCCCAGGTGGAAGCCGAGGCGTTGACTCGGTTCCCGTTGATTCTTCCCGAGCCCGACGCCGGCGTCCGGGCGATCCTGAACCGCGATCTGGAAGCGTCGGGAGTCACCGACCGGCTCTCGGTCGCCATGGAGATCGGCGGCTGGTCGGCGATCGTGGCGTTCGTCCGCGAGGGGTTGGGGGTCGGCGTCGTCTCGCTCTCGGCCTGTTCGGATCGGAAGGGGTTGTTACCGCTCAAATACCTTGATTCCGACCGATTCCGGCCAATTCCGCTGCACCTGGTCTGCCGGAAGCAAGCCCCGGCGGGGGACCGACTCGACCTCTCGGACGACGCCGAGCGGTTTCGCGGTCACCTGATCGCCGCCAGTCGCGGTTGAACCCGAGGACATTTCCGGTCAGAGTTGAAAACCTGAAGCCGACCGATTCCGCGCCGAGCCGAGGAGCCCCACCATGAGCTATCAACCGCGCCCGATCGACACCTCGACGGTCGAGATCGGTTCCGAGCTTCGCGAGTTGCTCGAACGGCTGGCCGAGAATACCCACGATGTCTGGGCCTTTCAGCGGTTTCAGGATGGCTGGAAGCCGGGACCCCGGCGCGACGATGCCCGCAAGGAACATCCCTGCCTGATCCCCTACGACGAACTTCCCGACTCGGAGAGGGTCTACGACCGGAATACCGTTCTCGAGACCTTGAAGGCAATTCTCGCTCTCGGATTCCGGATCGAACCGCCGGTCGTGAGCCAGGCCGTTACCCCGCCGGTTGCGGATTCCGGGGTGGAGTCGAGCCTGCTGGAGATCCTCGCCGACCGCGAGGCAAATCCCGGGACGATCCTGTCGTTCTGGCGATCGACCGAAGACCAACGGCTGGCGAGTCGGCCCGGCTCGTCGGTTTACGCCCAGTTCGCCCAGCGGATGCTCGACTCCGGCGAGCCGCTACTTGCCTATGACCTGACCGCCGAAGGGCTCGCGGCCTTTCCCGAGGATGTCCAGCTCCGACGGCTTCAAGGGTTATCGCTTGCTCGATCCGGCGATGCCGAATGCGCCCGGCGTGTTCTCGGTCGCCTGGTCGACGAGGGACACGCCGATGAAGAGACGCTCGGGATTCTGGCCCGCACCTATAAAGATCTGGGACTGAGTCAGCTCGATCGTGATCCGGCTCGAAGTCGGGCCTATTTGCAAGAATCATTCCAGATTTATGAACTGGCTCATGAAAAGTCGGGTGGGATCTGGACGGGTATCAACGCCGCGACGCTCGCGCTGATCCTGGGCGACAGACCTCGGGCCGAGGAACTGGCCCGACAGGTGTTCGAGCAGGCGAAGCGCGAACTGGCCGAAGCCATCAAAACAGGAACCGAGACTTACTGGGCGATGGCGACGCTGGGTGAGGCGGCCTTGATTCTGGGCGAACTGGCGGAGTCGGAGCACTGGTATCAGCAGGTCGCCGATGTCGGCTGGCGCGATCGACGCTACGGCGTCCTCAGTTCGACTCGCCGCCAGGCTCGACTGCTGGCGCGGTTTCAGCCCGCCGCCGAGGCGCTGGTCCACCGCTGCTTTCTCCGGCCCAGGGTCGTCGTGTTTACCGGGCATCGGATCGATCAGTCCGGTCGGCCGAGTCCGCGCTTTCCCTCGCAGCTCGAAGAGGCTGTCCGACACTCGATTCGCGACCATCTCGAAACCACGGGCGCGATGATCGGCTACGCCTCGGCATCGTCAGGCTCGGACCTGCTCTTTCTCGAAGAATTGATTGCCCGAGGGGGTGAGGCTCACGTCATCTTGCCGTACAACCGCGCGGCGTTCGTGAAGTCGAGCGTCGAGAGTTTGCCGGGCGATGGCTGGGCGGCCCGGTTCGACGCGGTGCTCCACGCCTCGGAGGTGATCACCGTCTCGGCCCAGAAGCTGGAGGTCGGCGGAATTTCTTATGAGTTCGCCAACCTGATCGCGCAAGGGCTCGCCGCGCTCAAGGCCCGTCAGCTCGATGCCGACCTGGTTCCGATGGCGGTCTGGGATGGTCGCCCCGGCGATGGTCCCGGTGGGACTGCCCGGTCGGTCGAACGCTGGCTTGATCAGGGTTATCCCGTCGACCTGATCGACCTGATGGCCATCGCCCGGAGCCAGGGAATCGAACCCGGTTCCTCGGAAGAGCAAACAAGGGCGCTGACGGATCATGTGAAGCTCAGCAGGCCGATGGACCTGGGAACGCAGATTGTTCCGATCCTGTTCGCCGACGTCGTGGGTTTCAGCAAGCTGACCGAGGACGAGATCCCCCGGTTCGTCCGCCATTTTCTGGGCTTGATCGCCGAGATTCTCGCCAGCCTGCCCGCTGATTCGGTCAAGAAGAAAAATACCTGGGGCGATGGACTTTATTGTGTTTTCGAGGACGTCCGGATCGCCGGTGAGTTCGCGCTCGAACTTCGCGATCGCGTCAACTCGACACTCTGGGAAGAAAAAGGACTGCCCGCCGGGCTCAATATCCGGATCGCGTTGCACGCGGGACCTGTCTACGTTTGTGACGACCCGGTGACCGAGCGCCCCAATTGCCTGGGAACGCACGTCAGCCACGCCGCCAGGATCGAGCCGATCACCCCTCCCGGTCAGGTCTTCGCCAGCCAGGCATTCGCCGCGCTCGCCGCCGCCCGGCGAATTGACGAGTTCGACTGTCACTACGTCGGTCAGACTCCGCTCGCGAAGGGACACGGAACTTACCCGACCTATCATGTCCATCGATTGGGTCGCTGAAATCTGGATTCGCGTTTCCCGGCTTGTTCACCCGGGATCGTCCGGTCCGCCTGGAAGGTCTCTCGGTTGGATCGCCGTCCGGTGCGTTTGATCAGCTTCGGCTTACGGGCCCCGACGATTTCGGGGCTTGAGGATCTTGCGAACGCGCAGGTTTTGCAGGACGATCTTATCAGACCGCTCAAGTCAGGGTCATGCGTTTGGTTTCGGCGATCGGGTGGTTTATCCCAGGTTTCGCGGGACAATCGGTTGCGCTTCCTCTTCTCGAAAGTCGTCCATGCACCGCGAATATCACCCCGCCGATATGCACCACTTGCGAGCCCACGCGTTCGGTGCCTCGGGCGACCATCACTCGCATGACGAAGGTCACGATCATCCGGGAGCCTCCGAGCATCATCATCATGATGACCCGCGTTCGCTCTACGTGATGACGGTCTTGCTTGGCGGCTTGATCGGCCTGGACCTGATTTTTGGCTGGCTGAACTGGGATTCGTGGCGCAGCCCGCTAGGGATCTCGCTGGTCTGGGTCGCGGCGATTATCGGCGCCGGGCGGATCGTTTACGGAGCGATCGAGGCGCTCGCTGAAGGCCGGATTGGTGCCGACATCGCGCTGGCCCAGGCTTGTCTGGCGGCAATCATCATCGGGCAACCGTTTGTCGCGGCCGAGGTGGTGTTCATCGCGCTGGTGGGCGAGGTTCTCGAAGCCGTGACCTTTTCGCGAACCCAGCGCGAGATCCATCGTCTGCTCGATCAGACTCCCAGGACGGCCCGGGTCCGTCGCGACGGAGTCGAACTTGAAATCCCGGTGATCGAGGTGACCGTCGGTGATTGCGTGCTGGTCGGTGAGGGGGAGCGAGTGCCGGTCGATGGACCGATCCTTCTGGGCCGTTCGAGCGTCGATCAATCGGCGCTGACGGGCGAGTCGATGCCGGTCGATAAAGGAGTGGGAGACCAGGTCTTTACCGGGACAGTCAACCAGTTCGGCGCGATCGAGGTCCGAGCCGAGAAAGTCGGGCATGAGTCGACGCTCGGCCAGGTCCTGCGGATGGTCGCCGAGGCGCAGCACCGCAAGGCTCCAATCGAACGAACCGCGGACCGTTACGCCCGCTACTTCCTGCCGATCGTCGAGGTCGTCGCACTCGCGACCGTCATTGCCGGTTACGTGTTCCGCTGGCCCGATACCTGGTCGAGAGCGGTGGCCGTTCTGGTCGTCGCTTGCCCTTGCGCGTTAATCCTGGCGACACCGGCCGCCGTTCTCGCCAGCATGGCCTGGCTGGCCCGGCATGGCATTTTGATCAAAGGAGGCGCCGCGCTCGAACGTCTGGCCGGTTGCGATACCTTCGCGTTCGACAAGACCGGAACTCTCACGCTGGGCCGCCCCGAACTCGCCGGGGTTGACACGGTGGGTGACCATTCCGAAAACGAGGTGCTCCGATTCGCCGCGATCGCCGAGTCAAGCAGTAAGCACCCGTTGGCTGGTCTGGTCACGCGAGAAGCCGCGACCCGTGGTCTGGCCATGCCCGGACCGTTCGAGGTCCAGTCGCTGCCGGGTTCGGGTATCGAGGCCAGCTACCGGCTCGACGGGGAGTCCTCGGAGTCGCCCGGTCATCGGGTGCTGGTTGGCAATCGTCGATTGATGATTGAATACGGTGTCTCTCTTGATCGGATCGAGGCCGCGCTAGCCGCTCGCGACGCCAGCGGTGAAACGCCATTGATCGTCAGCGTCGATGGTCAGGTTGTCGGCCTGATCGCCGCTCGCGACACCGTCCGGCCGGAAGCTCACGACATCGTTCATGACCTGAAGCATTTACGGATCACCGAGTTTGCCGTGCTCACCGGCGATCGTGCCTCGGCGGCTCAGTTTATTGCCAAACGCGTGCATATCAAGAAGGTCGAGTCGGAACTTCTTCCCGCCGACAAGGCCGCCTGGATTGATGAGCGTCAGAAGGCGGGGCGTCGGGTGGCGATGGTCGGCGATGGGATCAATGATGCCCCGGCGCTGGCGAAGGCGAACGTCGGGATCGCCCTGGGCGCGATGGGGTCGGACCTCGCGGCCGAGGCCGGCGATCTTGTCATTCTCGGTGAACCGCTCGCCAACCTTCCGGATCTGGTCAAGCTCTCGCGGGCGACGGTGGCGATCATCCGCCAGAATATCTTGATTTTCGCGTTTGGCTTGAACGCCGTGGCGATGTCGTCGGCGGCCCTGGGAATTCTGGGACCGATTCCGGCGGCGATCCTGCACCAGGCCGGTTCGTTTCTGGTCTTGCTCAATAGCATGCGGCTACTCTGGTTTGGCGACTGGCGCTCGATCGGCCCGGTTCGTGGCCTGATGGCCTTCGGTCGAGCGATTCACCGATTCGACGACCGGGTCGACCCCGGCCACCTGATCGAGTCGCTGGCCCGCCGCTGGCGCTGGATCGGTTCGATCGGGCTGGCCGGATTGTTTCTCACTTATGCGACCTGGGGTTGGGTGGCGATCGGTCCCGGCGAGGTGGGGTTGCTCTGCCGGTTTGGTCGGTTTGAGCGCGTCCTCGATCCGGGTCTCCATCTCCGGCTGCCACCACCGATCGAGCGCGTGATGCGACTCAATCCCGGTCGAGTCCAGAGTGTCGAGGTTGGATTTCGGTCCGATCTGGGCGGGACCGGCGGCGCGGTTGGCTGGGAGAATTCTCATGAGCGAGGGCCCACCGCTCGGGCCGATGACGAGGCACTCTTGCTGACCGGTGACGGTCAGTTGATCGAACTGGCGGCGAGCGCCGAGTATCATTTCGACCCCGATCCCGAGTCGCTTCGGTCATTGATCTTCGGGACGGTTGATCCCGCTGCCGCGCTCCGGCCGATGGCTGAGTCGTCGATCCGTTCGGTTGTCGGGCGTCGAGGGCTCGAGAATTTATTGACGAATGGTCGGACCGAGGCCGAGCAAGCCGCCCGAGCCCGATTGCAAGAGCGCGTTGACGACGCGAAACTTGGCCTTGTGATCACAGGTATCGCATTTCAGGATGTTCACCCGCCGCTGGCCGTGGTCGACGCCTATCGCGATGTCTCTCGCGCGGAGAGCGACCGGCTTCGCAAGATTCTCGATGCCGAATCGTATCGCGAGTCGCGTCTCACCACGGCCCAAGGACTCGGATTCGCTCGGACCGAACAGGCCGAGGCCGATCGAGACCGGCGAACGGCGCGAGCCTCGGGTGACGCCGATGCGTTCGTGACTCGACTTTCGGCTCGCAAGAAGGCTGAATCATTGACAGACCATCGGCTTTACTGGGAGACCATCGCGAACGCCTTCGCCGGCAAGAAGAAGGTGGTACTTGAACCATCCGCCGGTCGTCGCCAGTTGTTTCTTCCGGACGGACCGATCGCGCTGGAGCCATTAATCGCCCCGGCCTCGAAAGGACCTTGATTGATAGAGTGAGAATTTCCTGATATGATCAAAAATTTCTGACTCGCTGTCCAGGAGATTTATGAGACGTCCGGTGCGCTGGCAGGTTGCTGTTCTGATTGTCGGGCTGGTGGGATTGGTCCTGGCTCGGTCGTTTCTTGTGGTCGACGAGACGGAATTTGTCCTCGTCACCGAGTTCGGCCGGACCGTGGACGTCCTGGGAGATTCGTCGGGCGAGTCCGGCTTGCACTTCAAGCGGCCCTGGCGTTCGAGTCTTTCCATCGACCGTCGCCTGCGTGTTTTCGACCCCCCCGCTCGCGAGATGATCACCGGCGACAAGCGAAACCTTGAAGTCGCCAGTTACGTCGCCTGGCGAGTGGCCGACCCCCGGCTGTTCGTGAATAGTAGCGCGACGTTTGAATCCGCTGAGGCGAGATTGAACGAGCGGATCTCCGCGGCGCTCAGTGACGCGCTCGGGCATCGTGATCTCGCCAGTCTGGCGTCGACTGATCCCAAGGTCTGGCACCTTGATGAGTTGACCAGTGAGATTCTCGGGCTGGTGGCCCCTCGAGCACGGCAAGAGCTGGGAATCGAGGTGCTCGACGTCCGATTGCGGCGTTTCAATCATCCGGTTGAGGTCCGTCCGGCCGTCTTTGATCTCATCCGGAGCGAGCGCCGGCAAGTTGCCGAACGGCTCCGGGCCGAGGGTGAGTCGCAATCGCAGATCCTCAGGAGCCAGGCCGAACGAGAGCGTGACGCGCTTCTCGCCCGAGCCGAGGCCGAGGCCGAACGCATCCGGGGACAAGGGGACGCCGATGCGACCCGGTTGCTCAACGAAGCCCATGCCCGTGATCCCAAATTCTATGAATTCGTAAGAACCCTGGAAACCTATCGCGCGATCCTCGACGACCGCGCGACGTTGGTCCTCTCCTCGGCCTCGCCCCTGCTTCGCCTCCTGACGCGCGGTCCGAGCGACGAGGTCTTGAACGATCCGCCGACCGCCTCGGCCGAGAAAGTGGCCAGACCGAGCGAGGTCCGACCATGAAGCGCTGGACTCTGTTCGCCCTCCTGGTCGCGGGGCTGATCGTCGCGATCCTGGCGACCGGCTGGCACACGGTCGATCCGGGCGAGGTGGTTGTCGTCCGCCGCTTCGGGCGAGTCCTCAACGGTTCATGGAAACCAGGTTTCCACTTCGGCTGGCCGCTCGGCGTCGATCGCTTGAGTCGGCTCCGGCTTGATGAAGTTCGTCAGCTCGACTTCGGTCGAATCGACCCGGCGGGACCTCTCGACGAACCCGGATCGGGAGAGTTCTTGACGGGCGACCGCAACATCCTCCGCCTTTCCGGAATCGTTCAGTTTCGCGTGGCCGACCCGGTCGCTTTTGTCCTTCAGACCGAGGATTTTAAAGCGGTGCTGACCCGAGTGACCGATGCCAGCCTGGCCCGTTCGGTCGCTGCCCGACCGATCGATTCCGCCCTTCGCGAAGGACGATCCGAACTGGCTCGCGAGGTCAGCGTGTCGCTGGTGAATTCGGTCGAACGACTGGGCCTGGGGATCGAGATTCTGGGTGTGAACCTGACCGACGCCCGTCCGCCGGTCGAAGTCGAACCTGCGTTCGCCGAGGCTCAGTCGGCCCTGAGCGACCGCGATCGTCAGATCCACGAAGCTCGATCGCTCGCCGGGAAGCTCCGCCCGATCGCTCGATCCTCTGCGGAAAACCGGCTCGACCTTGCCCGGAGCGAATCATTTCGAAAGTCGGCTTTGGCCCGGTCGGAAGCCGACCGATTCGTTCGCCTCCTCGCCGAGGCCAGCCGCTCGCGAGCATTGACCGTGCAGACCCTCTATCGCGACGCCCTCCGCGACCTGTTGCCGAAAATCCAGCGCAAGATTCTCCTGACCCCTGAGGAACCGGTCGACCTGGGAGTGATCGGTCGATAGATCAGCGGTCCGGCGTTTTTTGGATCTTATGTTCATAGGGATGATTGCGCGAAATTTGTGATATCTCCTTGATTGATTCGTGAGGATGATCCCATCGATCACTATTCCATTGAGTCGAGGTCGATCCAGGGGCCTCGACTGCGGAAAGTTGGCGGCGGTAACGCTTCCGCCCTGGCGATGGCGTCGGCTGGGGTCAGGTTGTCTCGACGGGTGCCGTAACCTCGGAAGATCTTGAGACCCCGGCTCCGGGCGAGAATCTCGCGCCGGCTTCGACCCTGCGGAGCATCGGCCCAGGGGCCGGGCTGTTCGTGGAAGTCGAAGAAGACGGGTAGCAAGCGGGTCATATAAGCCCAGTAGTCGGGGTTATCGGTCTGGATCACGAATAGACCGGCGGGTTGCAAGGTCTGATGGACATCGGCGAGGAAACGCGGCGTCACCAGGCGGAGATGGGCCATCCTCGGGTTGTGATACGGTTGCGGGTGGTAGAGATGAATCTCCGCGACACTGGACGCTCGCACATACGCTCGAACGAGCGTCTGCGCGTCCTTCACCGCGAACTTTACGTTGTGTAGGCCGCGCTGATTCGCTCGCCGCGTCGCGTAACGGATCACCACTGGCAGAATGTCACTGGCCAGGTGGTCGATTTCGGGCCGCGCCAGAGCGCTCTGGAGCGTGTATCTCCCGTTTCCGCATCCCAGTTCCAGAACAACAGGCGCGACCCGGCCGAACAGCTCGGCCCAATCGAGCGGACCGGTGGGCGGAAGGCGTTTGATCGCGGTTCTGGCCCACTGGTCCTCGGGCAGAATCACGCCAGGGATCGGAACTCCGAACTCTTCTTCGATCATCGGGGCAGGTCTCTCGGGAACGGACTTCATCGAGTTCATCGATTTTCGACTATCTTGATGGTACTCTGAACCGGAGTCGAGCCTGGGTCCGAGGTGAGTCAGCGGATTTTTTCCTGAACGGAGCATTGGTATGAACATTTCATCGTTCATTATTGCCTGTCTTGGCGTCCTGGGCTCGGCTGCGGTTCCGGTTGGCGAGCCGGCAGCGACCGATCGGGCTCCCGGCGTGGCGCTGGTCGAGGATGGCAAGCGGATCGAGTTCCGGATTGATGGCGAACTGGTCACCGAATATATTCCCGATGATGGCCCCAAGCCCTACTTTTTCCCACTGATCGGGCCGTCCGGGACGAAGATGACCCGCGCCTTTCCGATGCAAAAAGTCGCCGGTGAGAAGTACGACCATCCGCATCATCGGTCGCTCTGGTTCACTCATGGAAGCGTCAACAAGGTTGATTTCTGGAGCGAGCTTCCCGGCCATGGCCGGATCGTCGAGACCTCGCGTCCGGAAATTCGCGGCGGACCGCAATCCGGCAGGCTCCGGACGACCGACGACTGGATCGGGCCTGATGGCAAGAAGATTTGCGAGGATGAGCGAGTGATTACATTGCGCGCCGCCGAGAAGACCCGAATCCTCGACTTCGAGATCACCGTGAAAGCATCGAATGGTCCCGTCACCTTCGGCGATACCAAGGAAGGGATGTTCGGCCTTCGCGTGGCGACCTCGATGGATGTGACCTCGAAAAAAGGGGGGAAAATCATCAACGCCGAGGCGATCAGCGACAAGGACGCCTGGGGAAAAGCGTCGAGCTGGGTTGACTATACCGGGCCGGTCGACGGCAAGACGGTCGGTATCGCGATCCTCAACCATCCGTCCAGTTTTCGTTATCCGACGACCTGGCACGTCCGCGACTACGGATTATTTGCCACC